>JAPLLQ010000147.1 GCA_026387485.1 Candidatus Omnitrophota bacterium
AGAACTGGATAAATGGAATGTTTATAAAGAGTACGAGGATAGGTTCCTCGATCTTTTTAAAAAAGCAAAGGATAAAAATAATTGATTTCCGAAGAAATAAAAGCCATTGTATTCGACTTAGGCAATGTCCTGGTAGATTTTGACCATACTATTGCCGCCAAAAGAATAGCTTCTTTCTGCACTAAGACTCCGGAAGAGATCTTTAAGCTGTTCTTCTCTTCAGATATAACCGGGCTTTTCGAAGAAGGCAAGCTTGCTCCGGAAGAATTTTTCCTAAAGGTTAAAGAGATGCTGGGATTAAAACTTTCTTATCAGGGCTTTGTCCCGATCTGGAATGAGATATTTTACTTGAGTCCCCAAAATCGGCTAGTCTATAGCTTGGCTAATTCTTTAAGGGCTGATTATAAAGTAGCGCTTATCTCTAATATCAATATCCTGCATTATGAATATTTAAAGAAGCACTATCCGGTTTTTAATGTTTTTTATAAAGTTTTTACTTCCTGCGACTTAAAGGCGGTTAAGCCAAACCCGTTGATTTATCAAAAAATGCTCGTTGAGCTAGAGGTTTCTGCCGAGAGTACTTTTTATACCGACGATAGGATTGATTTAGTTCAAAGCGCCAGAGAGCTGGGGATTAAGAGTTTTCTTTTTAGGGGGATTAGGGAATTAAAAGAGGACCTATGTAATGTAGGGGTAACTGTAAATTGAAAATCAACGATAAGATTCTACTTGGGCATGGCAGCGGAGGGAGATTAACCCAAAATCTTATTAAAAACACCCTGCTTAAAAAATTAAATAACCCTATCCTAAAAGCGCTTTCTGATAGCGCGTTAATAAATTATAAAGAAAGAGTAGCCTTTACCACCGATTCTTTTGTGGTCAGCCCCTTGTTTTTTCCCGGAGCCGATATCGGCAAACTCGCTGTCTGCGGTACAATAAATGATTTAGTAGTTATGGGAGCTGTACCGGAGTATCTCTCTTTATCTTTAATTATAGAAGAAGGGCTGGATTATAAAGTTTTAGAAAGGGTGGTAGATTCCATAGCTATTAGTGCTAAAAGTTCAAGGGTAAAGATAGTTACCGGAGATACCAAAGTCGTAGAAAAAGGGGCAGCGGATAAAATATTTATTAATACTTCTGGTATAGGTAGAGTCATAAAAGACAGGGACTTAGCTATAAAAAATATCCAACCCCAGGATAAAATAATTATTACCGGTAATATTGCCGAACATGGCTTAAGTGTTTTGGCCAAAAGAAAAGAATTAGATTTAGGATTCAATATTAAAAGTGACTGCAATGCATTAAACAGTTTGTTAATCCCTCTCTTAAAGAAGAGTAGGGCAATAAAATTCATGCGTGATCCGACCAGGGGCGGTTTGGCCACTACTTTGAATGAGATCGCTGAGGCAAGCGGGTTAGGTATAATCATCAACGAAAAAGATATACCGTTATCATCAAAAGTCAGGGTAGCCTGTGAATTATTGGGGATTGACCCTTTATATGTTGCCAATGAAGGCAAAGCCGTAATTATTGTAGAGAAAAAAGGCGCGGAAGAAATTCTGAGTTCATTAAAGAAGCACCCTTTAGGTAGAAGAGCAAAGATTATCGGCGGAATTGTAAAAAAACCGAAAAAAATGGTAGTTTTAAAGACTATACTTGGCACCGAACGGATTGTGGATATGTTAAGCAGTGAGCCGCTGCCGCGCATTTGTTAAAATGAAAACCAATAAATATCAGAGGCGTTTTTACCGCGATTGGGTTAAGGCAGGAAACCTGCACATTACGCATATAATCGCTAAAGAAACAGATCTGCAGATCTCTACGAATAAATTACTAGATAAACGTTTTGTAGAGGAGAACGTACGCTCTTTGCGTTGGGATATCGAAAACTACATCAGCAGAGACCATCGTTTTTTGACCGCGCTTAAGCCTTTAGCGATTGAGATTAATGCGCCACTAATTATAAAAGAGATGGCTCGTCAGGCCGGAATAGCTAATGTCGGGCCAATGAGTACAGTTGCCGGAGCAATCGCTGAATTTTTAGGAAGGGCTTTATTAAAAAAAGGCTATAAGGATGTTATCGTGGAGAATGGTGGAGATATATTTTTAAAATCGCGTAAGGCGCGTTTAATAGGTATCTACAGCGGACGCTCTAAATTGTGGAATAAGCTTCGTTTAAAGATAAAGCCTAAAGATACGCCGCTAGCTATTTGTACGTCATCAGGCACCATCGGCCACTCTTTAAACTTTGGTTGCGCTGATAGCGTGGTAATCCTAGCTAAAAATACTCTTCTTGCGGATGCCGTAGCTACAGCGGCCTGCAACCGGGTAAACTCAAAAGAAGATTTACAAAAAGCCCTGGATTTTTCCCGTTCAATCAAAGGCATCTTAGGCGTAGTTATTATATTAAAAAATAATCTGGTTAGTTGGGGCAAAATAGAATTCTCTAAATAACCCATTCCCCGTCGAGAAAAAAACCCGCTGAAAAAATCCGGAAAATCAAAAAATACTTGACAATAGCAGTATATTGTGATAAAAAAATAGTATAATTATATTATTTTAAAAACAATTTTGGGAGGCTGGTAAATTAAGTTGGAAAATCGGCGATAAGTAAGAGGGCTCTTAATCTAACAAGAGCCTTTTTTTATAATTATTATGAAAACAGTAGGCTTAACATACGATTTAAAGACAGATTACCAGTTTAAAGCTGGAGATCCGGCTGACGCCAACGCCGAGTTTGATCATCCTTCTACTATAGATGTGATTGCCGAGGCGATTGCCGCTAACGGTTTTAAAGTGGAGAGAATCGGTAATGCCGCTAACCTGCTTGAAAAATTAAACTCCCTGAATGTAGACATCGTATTTAATATTTCCGAAGGTATCTTTGGCAGGAATAGGGAGTCACAGGTACCGATTCTTTTAGAGATGGCAGGGATTCCTTTTGTCGGCGCTGACGCCCTTACTCTAGGCCTGACATTAGATAAAGTTATGGCCAAGAAGATTTTTATCGCCGAAAAAATCCCCACCCCGAAATTTTTCGAAGTCAGTTCCGTAGAGGAATTGGCAAATACCAATCATCATAAGTTCCCCCTTATTGTCAAGCCGCGCTTTGAAGGCTCATCAAAAGGCTTAAACGAAAATTCCCGGGTTGAAACAAAAGAGGACTTAAATAAACAGGTAGAATACATCGTGAATACCTATAAACAGCCGGCACTAATTGAAGAATTTGTTTCTGGCCAGGAATTTACTGTGGCTATAGTAGGTAATGATACTCCGGAAGTAATGCCGGTAGTCCAGATAAAAATAGATGGCCGGCTTAAACTTAATGATAAGTTTTATACTTTCGCCCGGATTACCTCGGATAGGCTGGAATATGTCTGTCCGGCAAAAATTAATTCGGAATTAAAAAAGAAGCTTGATGAGTTGGCTTTAAGGACTTACAAGGCTGTAGAGTGCCGGGATTTTGGCCGGGTGGATTTTCGGGTAGATAGCGAAGGTAAGCCCTATGTATTAGAGATAAATCCCCTGCCCTCTCTTTCTACGGAAGATGTATTTATGACGGTAGCTAAGGAGATGGGGATTACTTACGAACAGATAATCGGGAAGATATTAAACAGTGCGCTTAAAAGATATAATTTGGCTTAAATGAATATCGCTTTAACCTATAACTTAAAAAAGAAAGACAAAAGCAAGCCTGTTGATTATTTCTCAGAGTGTGATTCTGAGGAGACGGTTAATGCGATTGTCATGGCGCTAAAGTCAAAAGGCCATCATGTCGAGGCGATCGACGTTGAATACCCCAAGTTATTTTCCTATTTTAGTAAAAACCGGGTTGACCTGGTTTTTAATATCGCCGAAGGCCAGAGCGGAAAGTTCCGCGAATCGGAGGTTCCAGCGATACTGGATTATTTGAATATACCTTACACCGGCTCGGATACATTTTCTTTAGCCTTGGCTTTAAATAAAGCCCTGACTAAAAAAATCCTTAAGGCCGAAAATATCCCTACTCCTAATTTTCAGGTTTTCTCAACAGGCAACGAAGGATTGGATCCGGTTTTAAAATTTCCCCTGATTGTCAAACCTAACTGCGAAGGTTCGGCCAAGGGTATTAATAAAACCAATGTTGTCGGTAATAAGGAGGACCTCTTTAAAAAAGTTAAAGAGACGATTGAGGTATATAAACAAGAGGCTTTGGTTGAAGAGTTTATTGAAGGCAAAGAACTTACTGTGGGGGTTTTAGAGAACGGTAAGACCCGGGTGCTTCCGATTTTGGAGATAGATTTTTCCGGTTGTAAGAATAGCGGAGAGTATTTTTATTCCTGGAGGATGAAAGAGTATCAAGGGAATCAAGAATTGGGCCTGGTACCTACTTTCCATTGCCCGGCCAGGCTAGATAAAGAGACTGAGGAGCGGGTAAAAGAGGTAGTTTTAAAGACCCACCGCGCAGTAGGATGTTTAGATATTTCGCGGACTGATATACGGCTGGATAAAGATAACGTCCCTTATGTTTTAGAGATAAATCCGCTTCCCGGGTTAGACCCTAGAGAGTCTAATCTGCCCATTATGGCGTATGCTGCGGGGATGAAGTACGAGGATCTGATCGAGGCCATAGTATTAAGCGCCTCAGAAAGGAAAGGTTTAAATTGAGTAATACCCAAACAGTTGAAAACCAGAAATTGCAGCTGGAACAACAGGTAACTATTCGGCCGACAAAAAGGTCGCGTGATTATCAACAGATCGCTATTTATAAAGATGTGAATCCGCTGGACTGGGAAGACTGGCATTGGCAGATCAAGAATAGAATTTGCACTAAAGATGTGTTAAGCCAGATTATTAAATTGACCCCGGCTGAAGAAAAAGGCATAGATAAAGCTAAGGGCAAGTTATCTATGGCAATAACTCCTTATTGGGCGACTTTATTGGATCCGGAAGACCCGAATTGTCCCTTAAGACGCCAGGCTGTTCCGGTAGCAGAGGAGTCGTTAGTTGCCCCCCATGAGATGACTGATCCTTGCGCCGAAGACAGAGATTCTCCCGTGCCGCATCTTGTCCACCGCTATCCAGACAGGGTTTTATTATTAGCTACTGAACATTGCGCGATGTACTGCCGGCATTGTACCCGCAGGCGCTTAGTCGGCGATCATGAGGCCAAAGACGCAGATTCTCCTTCGAGATTTGAGGCAGCCATAGAATATATCAAAGCCAACCGTAAGATAAGGGACGTGCTTATCTCCGGAGGCGACCCTTTAATCTTAGAGGATGAGGAGTTGGAGAGCTTAGTCCAGAAGATCCGGGCTATTTCGCACGTAGAACTCTTAAGAATAGGTACGCGCGTTCCCGTGACTCTACCTCAACGGATTACCGAAAACTTAGTGAATATGTTAAAAAAATACTCTCCCATTTGGATGAGCATACATTTTAACCACCCTAAGGAGATTACCAGGCGCTGCAAGATTGCCTGTGATATGCTCTCTGAGTCAGGAATCCCCTTGGGCAGCCAAAGTGTGCTTCTTAAAGGGATCAATGACCGGCCCTATATTATGAAAAAGCTGGTCCATGAGTTGGTAGAGATAAGGGTTAGGCCGTATTATATCTATCAATGCGATCCAGTCAGAGGGACTCAGCATTTTCGCACTCCGGTTGCTACCGGGATAAATATCATGGAGAAGTTACGCGGGCATACTTCTGGTTACGCTGTACCTACTTATGTTATTGACGGTCCCGGAGGCGGGGGCAAAATCCCTGTCGGGCCTAATTATATCCTTTCACAGGCAAAGGGTAAATACGTACTGCGTAACTACAAAGGCAAGATCTATACCTACCTAGAATAATTCGCTTTTTTATCCCTTGACCTTATAATTGTAGCGTTATATAATCTATAAACTGCTTTAAGAAAATACTTGTCATCTCTTTTTAATCTTTTATAAAAGGAGCAAAAGACCATGGATGCCAAGAATAAGCGTAATTTTATCCTCTTAGGCCACGCCCAATCAGGAAAAACTTCCCTTGCCGAAAGCCTGCTTTATTTTTGTAAAGCCACTACCCGAAAAGGTAGGGTCCAAGACGGTACAACTGTCAGTGACTACAGTTTTGATGAAATTGAAAGAAAGAATTCTATAAACCTAAGCCTGCTTTTCTGCGATTATCAGGGTAACCGGATTCAGATTGTGGATGTGCCTGGTTACGCGGATTTTTTTGGCGAGATTGTCTGTGGGGTACGTTCGGTAGATAGCGCGCTCCTGGTTGTAGATGCAACCAGCGGTGTGGGGGTAGGGACTGAACGGGCCTGGGAGCTCATTGAGCAGAATAATCTACCCTGCCTGATATTTATTAATAAGCTGGACAAAGAAGACACGGATATCCAGAAGACTTTAGCTGATATAAGAGCGCGGCTCTGTAAAAAAGCGGTAATGATTAATTCTTTAGATGATCCGGATTTAGTAGAGGCAGTTGCAGAAAGCGATGACAAATTACTGGAGAAATACCTCGAGGGCACAGCTCTTTCTGCCGATGAAATTAAAAGTGGCCTGCATAAGGCAGTCGATGACTGTAAAGTTTTTCCGGTCTTTGGCGGCTCAAGCTTGACAGATAAAGGTATTCCGGAACTGTTGGATGCGGTTATAAAATACCTGCCTTCACCCCTAGAGCGGGCAAAAGTAGAGGCAGTTGATCCCTTAAAGCCGGAAAATAAAAAAGAAGTTATCTTGAAAGAAGATGCGCCTTTTTCCGCACTTGTCTTTAAAAATATATCTGATCCCTTTGTCGGCCAGCTAACCTTACTACGCATCTTTTCCGGAGCCTTAACTTCCAATACCGGATTTTTTAATGTGAATAAAAAGATAAAGGAAAGAATCGGCCCGATTTTCCTGTTGCAAGGAAAAGAGCAACGCGCTATCGATATTGCTAATTGCGGCGATATAGTGGCTATTGCTAAATTGAAAGAAACCGGCATCTCTCATTCTCTATCCGCGGATAAAGAACAGTTTTTATTTGACCCGATTATTTTTCCCGAAGCAGCAATATCAGCTTCAGTTAAGCCTAAGTCGCGGGAAGACGAAGAAAAAATTTCTGATGCCCTGCATAAGCTTGCCGCAGAAGACCCGACCTTTAAAGTCTCTCACGACCCCCAGACTAAGGAGTTGATTATCTCCGGGTTAGGCGATTTACACCTGAGCGTTATGGTGGCTAGGATGAAAAAAAGATTTAATGTTTCCGTGGAATTGGGCACCCCTAAAGTTTCTTATAAGGAAACAATTACTAAAAGCTCTAAGGTCCAGGGTAAGTTTAAACGACAGTCCGGCGGCCGCGGCCAATACGGAGACTGCTGGATTGAGATTCAACCATTAGCAAGGGGCAAAGGCCTTGAGTTTGTGGATAAGATTTTTGGCGGGTCAATACCGAGGAATTATATTCCTTCGGTAGAGAAAGGCGTGCGTCAGGCTGCCCTAGAAGGCGCTGTTGCCGGACATCCGATAGAAGATATCCGCGTCACGCTTGTTGATGGGTCTTATCATGAAGTGGACTCTTCAGATATGGCTTTTCAGATTGCCGGAGCAATGGCTTTAAGGAAAGCGATTATAGAGGCAGGCCCGGTGCTACTTGAGCCGATAATGGACGTAGAGGTATATATACCGGAAGATTTGCTCGGTGCTATCTCAGGAGATATAAATCCCCGGCGCGGCCGGATCATGGGAATGGAAGTCAAAGGCAAACAGCAGATTCTTAAAGCCCAGGTCCCATTGGCAGAGATGTTCAAATATGCCAATGACCTGCGTTCAATTACCGGCGGGCGAGGCATGTATACCATGCGTTTCTCGCATTACGAAGAAGTGCCACATAAAATCGCCGGACCGATTATTAGCCAATACCAAGCTACCAAAAAACAGGAAGAATAATTCTGATTATGAAAATAAGTTTATTTTCCCTACCTGAAATTAATCCCGGAAAGCATAATATCAAGGATGAACGCCTGGACCAGATTGATAAAATTACTAAATCCAAGAAAAAAACTTATATCCAGGTGGAAATAGGCGCGGAAGATGGAGCGCTTGAGGCAGATGTCATCGCCGCTTTAAAAGATAACCGCACGGATTTAGTTTTAAAAGACCTGGAATTTGTGGAGAGCCGTTTAACCCGGGCTACGGATGATGCTGAAAAAAATCTACTTAATAAATTTAAAGTGGCCTTAGAAAAAGAGGAGCTTATCTCATCTATTGCTTTGAATGAAGAAGAGAAAAAAATGGCGGCTATTTACGGACTTTTAACTATCAAGCCTGTGGTCCTGGTAGAAAAGAGTGAAATGGCTGAGCCGGATAAGTTTTTATTTAAAGTATTTCAGGCCAGTGATTTTATCAGTTTTTTTACTACCGGCGAAAAAGAGACTCGGGCCTGGTTGATTAAAAAAGGCACTACAGCTTGGGAGGCGGCAGGAGTAATTCATTCGGATATCCAGCAGGGTTTTATCCGGGCTGAGATTATCAGCTTTAAGGATTTTATCGAGTCCGGCAGTGAGACAGCTGCGAAACAGGCAGGAAAACTTCGGCTTGAGCAAAAGGGTTATTCTATGCAAGATTGTGATTTGGCGAATTTCCGGTTTAATAAATAATCTTTCGGAGGTATCAGGAAAAATGGTTAAAATTAGGCGGGCATTGATTAGCGTGTCGGATAAAACAGGGATTGTTGATTTTGCTAGAGAGTTAAACAGGCTGGGTGTAGAGATACTTTCTACCGGAGGCACTGCTAATCTTCTGCGGGAAAACAGCATAGAGGTAAAAGATGTTTCTGAATATACCGGTTTTCCCGAAATGCTCGACGGAAGAGTTAAGACTCTCCACCCTAAAATTCATGCCGGGTTGTTGGCCCTAAGGGATAATCAGGAACATATGCAGACTTTAGAGAAACATAATATCGGCTTAATTGATATGGTGGTAGTAAATCTTTATCCTTTTGAAAAAACTACTCAAAAACCCGGGGTAAACATTGAGGAGGTTATTGAAAATATAGATATCGGCGGTCCGTCTATGCTACGTTCGGCGGCGAAAAATCATCAATCTGTAGCGGTTATCTGTAATCCTGACCGTTATGCGCAGGTAGCTGTAGAATTAAAGAAGAATAACGGTAGTTTGCCTAAAGATTTATTGCGTGAATTAGGTATTGAGGTTTATGGTCATACTAGCAGATATGATGCAGCAATTTACAATTATTTAAGCAATTATTTTAAAAGCAATAAAGAGGCGGAAAAATTTCCTAAAGAGCTTACGTTGACATTTGAAAAGGTACAAGATCTGCGTTATGGCGAAAATCCGCATCAAAAGGCGGCATTTTATAAAGAGAAGGGGAAGAATTACGGCTTAGTGAATTTAAAACAGCTGCAGGGTAAAGGGCTCTCATTTAATAATATCCTCGATCTTAATTCCGGGCTTGAGCTGGTAAAGGAATTCTGCGTCCGGCCGGCAGCCGTTATTATAAAACATAATAATCCATGCGGGGTGGCCGAAGATGATACTTTGGAGAAAGCGTTCTTAAATGCCTGGAAATGTGATAAGCTCTCGGCATTCGGAGGCGTAGTCGTTTTAAACATGCATATGGACTTAAAGACCGCCAAGGTTATTGCAAAGAGCGGATTTTTAGAATGTATAGTTGCTCCAGGATTTGATAAAGATGGACTAGAGCTGTTTAAGGATAAAAAAAACCTGCGTATCTTAGAAATAAGTGACCTGGATACTATAGTTGAAATGGATTTTAAAAGGGTAAGCGAAGGGTTGCTTTTACAAGATAAAGATGAAGCGCCTCTTTATCTAAAAGATCTGAAGATTGTTACCAAAAAGAAGCCCACAAAACAGGAAATGGAGAGTTTAACTTTCGGCTGGCAGGTGGCTAAACATGTTAAATCCAATGCTATTATTTTAACCAAAGGGACTAAGACCGTTGGTATTGGCGCAGGCCAGATGTCCCGAGTTGATTCAGTGATGATTGCCAAGAAAAAGGCTGGTAAAGCAAGTAAAGGTTCGTGTTTAGCTTCCGATGCCTTCTTTCCTAAACCTGACGCAATTAGTTGGGCGCATAAGGCAGGGGCTAAGGCAATAATCCAACCCGGCGGCTCCATCGCTGACCAAGAAATTATCAAGGCCTGTGATAAATATAAAATTGCCATGGTTACCACCGGTATAAGGCATTTCAGGCATTGATGTATGTCTTATCTGGAAACCATCCGATATCTGGGATCTTTCACCGACTACGAAAAGATCCCTACCTACCTATATAAAGAATCTTTAAAGTTGGAACGCCTAAAAAACTTTTTAGATTCCATAGGTAACCCCCAAAATTCTTTAAGCTGTATCCATGTTGCCGGCACCAAAGGTAAAGGCTCAACCGCTGCTTTTATTACCTATATATTAAGAGAGGCCGGGTTTAAGGTTGGTTTATATACTTCGCCGCACTTGGTAGATTTTAGGGAGAGGATTCGGATATTAAGTCCACAGTTAATAGCTTACCGTCTACAGAAAGAAAATGAATTTGAAGGAGCGATTTCTAGGGTTAAATTAAGCGAGTTAGTCAATAGATTAAAGCCGGCAATAGGAAAATATAATCAATCTTCGGAATACGGCCCCCTTTCCTTCTTTGAGGTTTATACCGCCCTAGCTTTTCTTTATTTCAAATAGAAAAAAACAGACTTCGTGGTTTTAGAGACCGGCCTTGGCGGAAGGCTCGACGCTACTAATGTAGTTAATCCTTTAGTCTGCGCGATAACTCCGATAAGTTATGAACATACCCAGAAATTAGGAAATACTCTAAGGAAGATTGCTAGGGAGAAGGCAGGAATAATAAAAAAAAGTCCAAAGTCAGTAGCCTATAGTCTACAGTTAGCAGTGGTTAGTGCGCCTCAAGTAAAAGAAGCAGCCGAGGTTATCTGGAAGAAGTGCCGGGAGGAAGGCTTGAAATTATATGAAATAGGCAAGGATATAGACTATAAAAAAACAAAATCCGGATTCAAAGTTAAAGGTATGCTTAGAGAATACAAGGATTTAAAGGTTAAATTGCTGGGTGAGCATCAGTTAATAAATGCCACTCTAGCGGTGGCAGCAGTTGAAGGTTTGAGTTCTTATGGCGTTAAGGTAGGCGTTGATTCCATAAGAAAAGGACTCTATAATACTATTTGGCCGGGAAGGTGTGAGATCATTGCTAAAAATCCTTATATTGTATTGGATGGTGCTCAGAATATTGCTTCCGCAGCTGTTTTAAGAAAAGCAGTAAAAGAAAATTTTATATATAAAAAATTAATTCTGATTTTAGGGGTCTCCAGCGATAAAGATATTCAAGGTATATGTAATGAGTTATATGGTTTGGCGGATAAAGTTATTTTAACTAAGGCTGATACTTCCCGGGCAACTACACCTGAGATTCTCGCCAAATATTTTCAAGGTAAAGAAATACAGATCAGAAAAAACATTAAGGAAGCAAAAAATTTAGCTTTACGTATCGCCAAAAAAGAGGACCTAATTTTAGTAACCGGATCATTATTTGTCGTAGGTGAATTTAGAAATGCTAAAAAATAATTTATCCGATACAATTGCAGCAATTTCTACTCCGGTTGGTGATGGTGGAATTGGCATTGTACGCATTAGCGGTTCGGATGCCTTAAATATTGCGGATAGAATATTTATCTCTGCCGATAAGAAAAAACCATCTACTTTTAAGACCTATACTACCCATTACGGGACTGTTGCTGGAGGCGGTAAAATCCTTGATGAGGTTATTCTGACCGTGATGCGCTCTCCTAAATCCTACACTAGGGAAGATATCGTGGAGATAAATTGCCATGGCGGTATTGTGGCTCTGCGTGATGTTTTGGAATTGGTTTTAGCCAATGGTGCAAGGTTAGCTGAACCAGGAGAGTTTACCAAGCGCGCCTTTCTAAATGGAAGGATTGATTTGGCGCAGGCCGAGGCGGTGTTAGATATAATCCGGGCTAAGACTGACTCAGCTTTAAAAATGGGGGTTGAGCAGCTAAAAGGCGCTTTATCGCACGAGATTAATAAAATCAGGAGTAGCTTATTAGACCTGCTTGTCCCCATTGAAGCAGCAATTGATTTTCCCGATGAAGAAATTTCTCAGCCGCACGTAGAAGCTATTGCGCAAAAGATAAAACATATAGATGGGGTGTTATTAAATATTTTA
>JAPLLQ010000123.1 GCA_026387485.1 Candidatus Omnitrophota bacterium
TCTTCTAATCTAACCATGGAATTTTACGATTGGTTATCAGGTTTACCGTACCCAAAATACTGAATATACACCCTACTGCAATCAAAATATAAAGATGCGGGAACCTCTCTGCCAACAAGCTACTAATAAACATGAACAAAAGAAATCCTAAATGCATTACTATTTCGAGCGAGCTGAAAACCTTGCCCATCATCTCATTATCGCTGGCTTTATGGATTATGGTATTGGAAGCAATCATAATCGGCGAAATCACTATGCCTAAAACAAGAGCCAGGGCTGCCGCAATTAAAAAATAAGGGTGGTAATATATGGTTAAGGCAAAAATGATCAGCATTATGCCGCTTAATACTAAAGAGGAAAAAATTATCTTATATTGAGATAAGCGCTGGCCAAAGCGGCCGTAGACAAGCGAGCCCAAAAATAATCCTATACCTAAAAACATCACCAAAAGCCCCAAGTCTTTTGTTGCGGAATGCAGGGCCTGCTGGACAAAAACAATTGCTACCACGTAAACCGCGCCCAATGCCGCCCAAAGGATAAACATTATGCCTGCGGTAAGCCGGATATCCTTATTTTTGATAAAATATACTACACCTTCCTTAATCTCCTGAACTACAGATTTCCTAATTACCGCTGCTATATCCCGGCCTACATTTTTAAGGCTAATAGTAGAGTGGTTAAATTTTTTGGCAATACAAAATATGAGCGTTCCGGAGATTAAGAAACTAAAAGCATCCAGATAAAAACCGCCTTTTGCCCCCAGCCATTCTACAATCACGCCGCTTATACCGAAACCCAATATCGCCGCGATCATTCCAGTAGTATTCACCAAAGAATTCGCTAATAATAAATCTTTTTTCTCTACTAAATCCGGGACAATCGAAAGCTTTGCCGAGATAAAAAACCTGCCTATTGAAAAAGTAAAGAATACAATTATGTAGATGGTAATAAGGCTTCGCGAGTAAAACAGGAAGAATGGTATGGTAAAGACAAGTACCGCCCTTAAGAGATCGCAAAGGTACATTGTCCGGCGCCTATCCCACCTATCCACATATACTCCGGCAATCGGGCCGATTAAAAATACCGGTATGATGGTAAAAGAAAGGATTTTGGCGATCTCCATGGTTGAGCCGGGTGACCTTAAATAAACCAAGGCGATTAAGGCCATCTGGTCGAGCCTATCACCGAGCTGAGAGATAATCTGGCCCAACCAGAGTAAAAAGAAATTACGGTTTTTTAAGACTTCGCTAAATTTAGACATAATTTTAAGCCGATGGGGGGAGTCGAACCCTCGACCTTGACTTTACGAAAGTCCTGCTCTACCAACTGAGCTACATCGGCAAGGAATTGCAATAATTATAGCAACTTTTAAATGAATAGTCCAAGAAAAAAAGATTTGACAAGGCTAAAAAAGATGTTAAACTTAATCTGTAAAGAAAATTGCAAGGAGAAGTTAAGATTTTTTTCAAAGTAAACAACAAAACCGTAAAGCGAAACTCATTTTAGAAGAATAGCTTTACGGTTTTTTTATGTATATTAAGATCCCTCGCGCCAGAGTAATAAAATTAGTAGCGATCGGGATTAACTCGCAGCATCAAAAGATGCAAGCTCATTGAGGAGGTGAAAAGAAGCTAATGGCAAAAGGTAAAGTAAAGTGGTTCTCGAATCAAAAGGGATACGGTTTTATTACCACCGAAGAAGGTAAAGACGTCTTCGTGCATTTCAGCGCCCTCACCGGCGAAGGCTATAAAACCCTTGAAGAAGGCCAAGAGGTAGAATTTGAAGTTACTCAAGGGCCTAAAGGTGACCAGGCAACCAACGTTAAAAAATTATAAATAGAAATAACGCTAAGCTTGGGATAAACAATAAAAAACCTCCGTTTAAATCCGGGGGTTTTTTATTCATATCTTAATGCTTCAATGGGATCAAGCTGGGAGGCTTTTTGGGCGGGCATAAGCCCGAATACTACTCCTACAATTAAAGAGAATATGGTAGCAAGCATTACTGATGACGCGGAAACCTTTACGCTCCAACCGGCAAAGATACTTATCAAAGACGCAACTGCGCTGCCTAATAAAACACCGATAATACCCCCTAGAAAGGACATCAATACGGACTCAATGAGAAATTGAACCATAATATCTTTATTAGTCGCTCCTATCGCTTTGCGCAGGCCTATTTCCCGGGTGCGCTCAGTCACTGAAACCAACATAATATTCATAATACCTATACCTCCTACCAGAAGCGAAATAGCCGCAATCGAGCCTAACAACAAAGACATTGTTTTAGTAGTAGCTTCTAAGGTCTTCTTAATATCGGCCATGTTACGGATTTGAAAGGAATCTTCCGCATCCTTAGTAAGGCGGTGTTGCTTTATAATCAGGCGGGATATATCCTCCTGTGCCGCATCCAGTAAATCAGGGCCTTTTGCTTCCACATAGATGGAATCAACGTATTCCTTGCCAAAGACGCGAAACATTGCCGTCGTAATAGGAATGACGGCCAGATCATCCTGATCATGAAATGAATTGGCTCCTTTTACCGGTAGAATGCCGATAACTTTAAAATTAACCAGATTCAGTTTTATGCTTTCACCGACTCGATTCACATCACCGAAGAGTTCCTTGACTACCGTTGCGCCAAGCACAATAACCCGCTAGCGCATTTTCACTTCCTCTTCAGTAACAAATCTCCCCACAACAGGTTCAGAGGCGCGTAATACTGCGTAATCCGCGCCGACTCCTTCCACCTGGGTATTCCAGTTTTTGTTCCCATAAACCATCTGTCCCCTTCCGCTTACCGAAGGACTTACGCTCTTTACGACGTCGGATAACTTAGCGATATCAGTAACATCCTGGAGAGTAAAACGCGTGACTGTACCAGCTTCCATAGCCACACCGTGCAACCTTGAAGAGCCGGGCCTAACTACAAGTAAATTAGAGCCCAAAGAGGCTAACTGTTTTTCAATAGATTCCTTGGCGCCTTGACCTAAAGCAAGCATAGCAATAACTGCGGCCACACCAATTAAAATACCCAAAATGGATAATAAAGAACGCATCTTATGGGATAACATCGCGAATATTGCCTGGCGTAGATAATCCAGAAATTTTATTTCACCGGCGGTTTTATGGTGGCTTGATAAAACAGTATTTACCAATTCGTCCTCAAGAGAAACTACCTCGGAGACATTTCTTCCATCTTCTGTCCGCTGGTCAGAAATAATCTTACCATCGTGCATCTTAATTATCCGCCTGGCATGGATGGCAATCTCATTCTCATGCGTAACCACAACGACTGTCTTGCCTGTTTGGTTAAGTTTTTTTAATATATTGATTATTTCTTCTTTACTCTTTGAATCAAGATTCCCCGTAGGCTCATCAGCGAATATTATTAAAGGGTCATTAACCAGTGACCGAGCAATCGCAACTCTCTGCTGCTGGCCTCCGGACATCTCGTTCGGCCGATGCTGCATCCTATCCTTTAAACCAACCCCCTCAATTTCTTGCGCTGCTTTCTCCTTTAAGTGCCTTTTACCGGCATAAATTAAGGGAAGTTCGACATTCTCTAATGCCGTCATCCTCGGTAAAAGATGAAACTGCTGAAAGACAAACCCGACGAACCTGTTCCTTAAAATAGCCAGCTTTTCATCCGAAAGTCTGGTTATTTCCTTATTGCCTAAATAATAAGACCCGGAATCCGGCCTATCAAGTAGGCCTAAAATATGCATCAGGGTGGATTTTCCCAGAAGGCCCCATAATAGCTACGAACTCTCCGGATGCAATACTTAATGATACATCGCGAAGAGCCCCTACTTCTGCATCACCCATCTGGTAGGTTTTATTTATATTCTTTAATTCAATCATAGAATTTTCTAAAAGCGACCCTAGCGCTTGGTCTCTTTTTTCTTCCCGAATGGCATAAAGGGGTTAGAGCCTGCGCTGTTATCCTGGGGCAAAACGTATTTTTTGCTCTTGACTGTTATTGTATCTTTTTCCTCTACACCGGAAATAATCTCGATATTTTTATCATCGTTTATCCCTGTCTTAATCACCCGCTTAACCGGCCCTTTATCGCCATTATTCTTAAGCAAGACGAAACTTTCATCTTTGTCTTTATGCAGCGCTTCAAGCGGAATAAGTAAAATTTTCTCTCGGCTATCTTGGATAAAATTTATAGTTGTGTTCATACCGGAGCGGAAAAATGGCGGAACTTCCTCCGGGATGAGGTCAACTTCATATATAGTAACATTATTAACGGTTTTAGATTCATAATACATGTGTTCAACAATAGCTTTAATTTTAGTATCCGGGTAAGCATCAAGGTTGACAACTGCATTCTGGCCAACTTTTACCTTTCCTATATCCGTTTCATCAACCTGAGCCCGGACAATAAGTTGGTCTGATAAAACCACTACCGCATCAGCCGTAGTAACGGTCTGTCCGGGTTGAGTCTTAGATACGATAACCTCTCCATCAATAGACGCTAATAGCGCTATCGGCTTATAGGCCTCCTCCCAGTATTTTAATTTTGCTTCACCCTGACCCTGGGCAGCATCTAAAAGGGCGGCTCTTTCAGTTGAACTCATCCAAGCCAAAGTCTGGCCGTCCTTTACCTTTTCTCCTTCTTTAACCAATATACTTTCCACCCGGCCGCCGACCGGAGGTTTTATCTCCAGACGGTTTTTTGGCAGGACTGTACCGGTCGTAGAAATAGTATTCTGGATAGTCCCGAATGCCGGGCTTATCTCCTGGGTTATCTCACCCGAATCTTTTTTAAACCTTGATTTTACCAGCACAACCGCAGCAACCACCAAAACTATTACAATTATAGCGGAAATTATTTTCTTAATCATATTCTAAAGTCTCTCCTTTCGCCTGAATCCAATTTGCCTCGGCAAGCAAGGCATTAGACTGAGCGCCTAAAAATGATTTCTTTGCCTTTACTAAGTTATCTTCAATAATTATCCAGTTATCAAATGAAATAAACCCTATGGAATACTGGGCCTGGGCTATTCTTGAACGCTCTTCACTGGCAATAAGCGCCTTTTTTTGCACATTCACATTTTCTAATGCATCCTGCAGGGCTGCCCAGGTTTGTTCTAGGGTATAAATGATAGTGTCTCTTGAACTTCTCTCATTTTCCCGTAGCTGATTTAATAAAGCCTTGGCTTGGGAAACTTGAGCCACTCTTAAACCGCCTTCAAATATAGGCATTGATAAAGTAAGCCCTAAATTCCATTGGTCTCCCCGCGGATCCCAATGCGAACCGTTTTTATTCGCTCCAGCCTGTCCGGTAAGGGAGGGCGAGAAATTAGCGTAGGCGGATTTCAGGCTAAATGCCGCAGAATTCTTTTGGGCGATAAGTTGCTGTAAGGAGGGATTATTCTTGGCCAAAGCTTCGAAGTCAGGTTTTTTCTGGGCACTATCTTTAACTTCAAAATCCCCTTTTACTAGTACCGGCGCCAATTGCGAACGGCCCATCTCTTTCATAAGCTGTCTCTGGGCAACTTCAACATCTCTCTTAGCCTGATTAA
>JAPLLQ010000133.1 GCA_026387485.1 Candidatus Omnitrophota bacterium
ACATCAGAGCTATTGATATTACCAACTCCGGAATGGGTAATCTCTAATTTTACCTCTGAAACATTAAGTTTATTTAAAGTTTCTTTGATTGCCTCAAGTGAACCTTGAACATCAGCCTTAATAATCAGTTTTAATTCTTTAATTTTGCCTTCTTTAATCTGAGCATGCAGGTCTTCCAGGCTGATATGCTTAATTGACTTTATCTGCTGATGTTTTTCTTTTTCAAGGCGCGCCGCGGCTAATTCCTTAGCCTGTTTTTCCTCGCTAATCACAAAGAAGCGCTCTCCTGCTAAGGGGACGCCAAAGATACCTAAAACTTCAACCGGAAACGTAGGTGTAGCGCTAGTTACCGATTTACCCTGATCATTAAACATTGCTTTGATCTTTCCGTAGAGATTACCGACGATTATATTTTCATTAAGGTGCAGGGTTCCGTTCTGAATGAGTAAGGTTGCTACCGGGCCCCTTCCTTTAGACATTTTAGCTTCAATAACAACGCCTTTTGCCAGACGATTAGGGTTGGCTTTTAATTCCAGCATCTGGGACTCAAGAAGGATCATCTCCAATAAATTATCAATCCCCTCTCCGGTCTTGGCTGATACCGGGACAGTGATCGTTTTTCCTCCCCAATCTTCGGGGTTAAGCTCAAGCTTCGCTAACTGTTTTTTCACCCGGTCAATATCTGCCCCTGCCTTATCGATCTTATTTACCGCCACAATTATTGAGACGCCGGCTGCCCGGGCATGGTCTATTGCTTCCTGAGTCTGAGGCATTATCCCGTCATCCGCAGCAACCACTAAGACTACTATGTCAGTTATACTCGCCCCCCTTGCCCGCATCGCGGTAAAGGCTTCATGGCCAGGAGTATCTAGAAAAGTAATCTCGCCATGCGGCAAAATAACCCTATATGCTCCGATATGCTGAGTAATCCCGCCATGCTCGGACTCGGCAACTTTGGTTTTTCTTATCGCATCCAAAAGTGAAGTCTTGCCATGGTCAACATGCCCCATGAAAGTAACAATCGGCGAGCGTAATTTTAAATCTCTAGAGCTATCTTTTTCCTGATGCACGCCTAAAGCAGTCTCTTCTTGATCAAGCGCTTTTTTTATTTTATAGCGGTATTTTTCGCAGATCTTAGCAACCACTGACTCCTCGATAAACTGATTTATTCCTACCATTATCCTAGCATCCAACAGATTCTTAATGATAATTGAAGGTTTCTCCTGTAACTTAACTGCTAAATCCTTAACTGTGATCGGCAATTGAAGTTCGAGTTCCTTTAATTCAACTACGGGAGCTTGAGGCTTAATTTCAATCTTAGGCTCTATTTTGATTGCCTTTGGCTGAGAAACTATTTTTAACAGAGGTGTTTCTTTTTTAACTACTGGGTTAGGAGGAGGTGCTATTGTTTCTATTTCGGGCTTGGCCTTAACCACTTTCTCAATAAAAGGTTTTACCGCAATAACCGGTGGAGCGAGATTAACTTTCTCTCTTTTAGTAACAATAACTTTAGATTTAAGGCTAGGGGATTTTTTACTCTTAGCCGCCAGAATAATGGTTTTCTTAACCGGCTTAGCAGGGGCTTTAGCAACTTTATGCATTACCTTCTTTACTTTTGTAACCGGCTTTTTTTTAACTATTTTCTTTTTATCTTTTTCTTTTTTCTGCTTAAGCATTATCTTATACCTTCCTCTTCCTATTTAAGTTTTTTCGCTTCAGTAATAAGCTTTCCCGCCTTCTTCTCTCCGATGCCTTTTATTTTAGTTAAGTCCTCTAATTTTGCCTTAAGCAGTTCAGCTACGTTATTAATCCCTGCTTCCTTTAGGTTCTTCAGGGTCTTCTCTCCTATACCGGATAATTCCTCCAAGGTTACTTCGGCTTTTTTCTTTTTCTTTTCCTTCTTTTCTTTCTTAACCTCTAGGGTCTCTTCTGCTGGTTTTACTTCCTCCTTGGCTTTTTCTACTCCTCCCAATAAAGCGGCAGCTATCTGAGCTTTAGTCCGGATATCTAATTCCCAACCAATAAGCTTGGAGGCTAGCCTAACATTCTGGCCGTGCTTACCGATAGATAGCGACAACTGGTCATCATCAACAATAACCTGGGCCCTTGACTTCTCTTTTTCTAATTTTATCTCGGATACCTTAGCCGGAGAGAGGGCATTCTTAATATACTCACGGATATCGTCATTAAAACGGACAATATCAATTTTTTCTCCGTAAAGCTCATTAACGATATTTCTAACCCGGTTTCCCCGCATACCTACGCAGGCTCCGACAGAATCAACTTTATCGTTCTTGGAAAATACCGCGATCTTGGTCCGCTCGCCAGCCTGACGGCAGATGGATTTAATCTCAACAATCCCTTCGTAAATCTCCGGAACCTCCAATTCAAAAAGTTTCTTCACAAAATTTGGGTGGGTACGCGATAAAATAATCTGGGCTCCCTTAGCTTCTTTTTTTACTTCAAGTATAAAGGCACGGATACGCTGGCCCTGCTTAAATTCCTCTTTGGGCGACTGCTCGCGCTTCAAGAGCAAGCCTTCAGCCTTACCTAAAAGGTCAACCACAATATTACCTTTTTCAAAACGGTAGACTGTGCCGCTGACAATCTCGCCGACCTTGCCTTGGAATTCATTAAAGACCACGTCTTTCTCTGCCTCGCGGATCTTCTGAATAATCACCTGTCGGGCAGTTGAAGCGGCAATCCGTCCAAAATCTATGGATGTAATCTCTTCGCCATTCCTATAGGCGTTGATTTTACCATTAGTGCGGTCAATCTCCACTTTTAATTCTTCCTCGGGTTTAAGGTCGATTACGCGCTTGACCGCGGACAAAAGCGCGCTCTCTACCGCTTGGACCAAAACTTCTTTCTTAATCCCTTTTTCTCTTTCTATCTGCTCGATTATTGCTAGTAATTCCTGACTCATCTTATTCTCCAATCCTAAAATATTACTGGTTTTGCCTTATTAATTTTAGATAGCGGTATCTGTAGGCTTTTTCCCTCTATCTCGATATCTACCGAATCACCATTTGTATCTTTTACCACGCCCTCCCATTCAAGCTTACCGTCTATTAATTCACTTAAGAAGAATCTGATTCTTTTATTCAAGGAACGACTAAAATCTTCTCTTGTCTTTAAAGGCCTGTCTGCCCCGGGAGAAGCCACCTCTAATATATATCTTTGGTTCAAGTGGCCATTCTCATCCAGTATATCGCTTAACTGGCGGTTAATCTTGGCGCATTCATCTAAATTTATCCCTGCGCCTGGCTTATCGGTAAGGATTCTTAAAAAAAGATCCCTGCCTTCATGGCGATAGATAAGCTCAACTAAAAGCAGGCCCCTCTCTTGCAGGAAACCTGAGATCAAATTCCTTAATTCCTGAATCAGGCTATCTCTATCCATTTAACCGGCTCTTAATCTCCCGGAATATATCCGGCTTGGGCTTAATAATCTTCTCTTGAGTACGCCGTATTTTTAATTCTATTGTGTTATCTTTTAAACTGCTCTTTCCGATAACTAGCTGCAGAGGAATACCCAAAAGATCCGCATCTTTAAATTTAACTCCTGCCCGTTCATCGCGGTCATCCAAAAGCGCATCTATATTGCTACCCTCTACCTCCTTATATATACCGGAAGCTAGCTCCATAATTTTAGGGTCTGTCACATCCAAAGGCAGAATGATCAACTGGTAAGGGCTTACTTCTTTAGGCCAAATAATCCCCTCTTGGTCATTATTCTGTTCAATGATGGCTGAAATCAGCCTTGAAACACCGATACCGTAACAACCCATAATTATAGGCTGGAGTTTTCCACTGGCATCAAGAAAATTTGCTCCCAGAACCTGGGTATATTTAGTCCCTAATTTAAAGATGTGGCCAACCTCAATAGTATTTACCTTATCTGCCCTAGTTTTGCACTTAGGACAACTCTCCTTTTCTCTCTCTTTAAAGGCTTTAGCGGTTTTACATTCTGGACAGACTAAAACTATATCCTCGCCGTCGAGAGCCGGAACCATAAATTCATGCGAGACCTTCCCACCCATCACCCCTGAATCTGCTTCAGTAGTCAGGACTTTGAGACCGCATCTTTTAAATATCCTAAGGTAGGCTTCATACATCGCCTGATAATTCTTATCTAACCCCTCTTCATCTTGATCAAAGCTATAAGCATCCTTCATAATAAATTCACAAGCCCGGATTAAACCGAAACGCGGCCGGATCTCATCGCGGAATTTAGTCTGTATTTGATATAAAACCAGCGGCAGCTGCTTATAGCTAGATACCTGGCTTTTTACCAACTCGGTAATAACTTCCTCATGAGTCGGCCCAAGACAGATCTTCCTGCCTCGACGGTCAGTAAACCTAACCATTACCTCGCCGATATCCTTATCCCGGCCTGTCTTCTCCCATAAATCCAAGGGCTGTAATGCCGGA
>JAPLLQ010000002.1 GCA_026387485.1 Candidatus Omnitrophota bacterium
GAATTTGTTCGAATTATTTCCTCACCTAACCTTAATAGCTTCTTTGCCTGAGTTAGATTTTTAGCTTCGGCATAAGTACGCATAATCGGCTCAGTACCTGACCCCCTGAACATCAACCAGCTTTGATCTTGAAAAATCAGCTTTATCCCGTCGTAATCCTTAACCTCAACAACCCTTTTACCTAATAATTCATTGGGTAAATTTTCTTTTTTTGGTTCAACCCGTTTTTCAAGGTGTAAATCCTGGCGGACATAATAATATTTGCCGAATTGCTTCTCAGCCTGATTGAGTATTTTTAAGATATTTTTATTGCGGTAAACCATCATCTCGATGAGTAAAAGGCCGGCCATTGTGCCGTCGCGTTCAGGGATATAATTCTTGACACCCATTCCCCCTGCCTCTTCTCCGCCGGCAACAATATCCTCGGTCTCCATCAGGTTAGAAATATATTTAAAACCCACCGGAGTCTCATAAAGTTTTATCTTAAGGGACTTGGCAATGTTATCAATCATGGTAGTCCCACAGATAGTCTTTACCACTCCCCCGGAAAAATGACGGTCCTGATTAAGATGTAAAACAAGCAGGCCTAAAATTTTCTGAGGATGGATAAATACTCCGCCCGGAGCAACTGCGGCAATCCTATCCGCGTCACCATCAAGGGCAATCCCCAAATCAAATTTTTCATTTTTTACCCGCTGCTTTAACTCTTTAAGGTTATCCTCAACAGGCTCTGGCCGGCCCCCGTCAAAGGATGGATTAATGGTATTACGCATAAACTCTAACTTTATCTTGGTACCCTTAAGCACCTCGGCAAAAAAACTATCTCCCGAACCATACATCGCGTCCACTAAAACTTTAAATTTTTTATTTTTTATTTCCTTCAAATTAATATAAGAACGGATAAACTTAATATAATCAAGGGTCAAATCCTTAGTTTCAATTTCAACTGAAGCGTCACTCTTTTGAACAGGGGCCTTTTTACCCAAAAGCGCTTCAACTTCTTGGGTTACTTCTACCCCGGCTGCGCCTCCCGAAGGCATCTTGATTTTAAATCCATTGTATTCTGCCGGATTATGCGATGCGGTAATCATAATCCCTAAATCCATTTGCATATTCTTGACCGCGAAACTTAATGCCGGAGTAGGTATCGGCCGGTCAGAAAGAACGACTTTGATTCCGTTATTGCTTAAGACTAGAGCTACAACTTTAGCGAATTTATCCGACATAAAACGGGTATCAAAACCAACCGCGACCTTTTTACTTTTTCCCAGATAATCTGCTACTGCTTGAGAAAGAATTTTTAAGTTTCTAAATGTGTAAGTGTCCCCTATAATAGCCCTCCAGCCATCGGTTCCGAATTTAATCTGACTATTTTCCTGCATTTCTAATCCTTTCTATTGCCTGTTTGGTATTTTTGGCGCCAAAAATGAATGAACCGGCAGCTAAAATATTTGCTCCTGCCCTGATAACCTGTCTAGCCGTAAAATCATTGATACCTCCGTCAACCGAGATATCTCCACCGTAAATAGAACGTAAATCTTTAATCTTTTTTAATACCTAGGGGATAAATGCCTGTCCGCCAAAACCCGGATTAACCGACATCACTAATACAAAATCAGTATATTTTAAAACCGGCTTAATCTTTGCTAACGGAGTAGCTGGATTTAAAGAGACCCCGACTTTTATTTTTCTTTTTCTTAAACGTAAGGCTTGAAACTTGAAGCCTGAAGTGCTTATAGTTTCAATATGCATAGTAATCATATCGCTTCCCGCAACTACAAATGCATCAATATATTTCTGAGGATTTTCGATCATCAAATGTACATCTAAAAGCAATTTTGTGCATTTACGGATATGCTTAACCACGAGAGGGCCGATTGTAATATTAGGCACGAAATGGCCATCCATAATATCGATATGGATTAAATCTGCCCCAGCTATCTCTATTTTCTTGATCTGCCGCTCTAAACAACTAAAATCTGCGGAAAGTATTGAAGGAGCAACTTTTATTTTCATCTATACAGCCCCTTTTTATTGATGTAATTAAAGACGGATTCGGGGACTAAATAACGAAAAGATTTATTATTCTTTACGCACTCACGCACCTGAAAACCAGAAACATCCACTGCCCGGATGGCCAAAGTTTTAATATAAGCAGGGATATTCTCTAAAGGATAACCCGGACGGGTTGCCGCAACAAATTTAACCATGGTAATAATTTCTCTTAGGTCCTTCCAATCATCTAAGTATTTAAGTAGATCCGAACCAATAATAAAATAAAGCTCGTCTTTAGGATGGGCTTTTTTAAATTCTTTTATCGTATCAATGGTGTAAGACCGCCCGTTCCTTTTTATCTCAATATCCGAAACGAAAAAATATTTATTCCCTTTTATTGCGAGCTTTACCATCTTTAATCTTTCTCCTGCCGCAGCGATATCAGCGTTATCTTTATGAGGCGGTAAATATGCCGGCATAAAAATAATTTTCTCCAAACCTAGCTTCTCCCTTGCCTCTTCAGCTAAAATCAAATGGCCGATATGCACTGGGTTAAATGTCCCACCAAGGATACCGATCTTCATTCTCTTACCTGGCCATGGCCAAAGACGAGGTATTTATAAGTAGTCAGCTCTTCCAGGGCCATTGGGCCGCGGGCATGCAGCTTATCAGTAGAGATTCCAATTTCAGAGCCCATGCCAAACTGAGCTCCGTCGGTAAAACGGGTTGAGGCATTTACATAAACGCAGGCAGAATCTACCTGCCTTAAAAACTGCAGAGCTGAGTCATAATTCTCGGTAACAATAGTATCAGAGTGATGCGAACCATAAGTATTTACATGATTTATTGCTTGCGGTAAATCGTTGACTACCTTTACCGAAAGAATTAAATCAAGGTATTCAGTATGATAATCTTTATCCGTTGCCAGCTTTATATTTTTAGCGATCCGTTTAGTTATAGCGCAGCCGCGAATCTCTACACCTTGGGCTTGAAATTTCCTAATCATACCGGGCAAAAATCTTGCTGCCACATCCCTATGCACAAGCATAGACTCCATCGCATTACATACTCCCGGACGCTGGACCTTGGCATTAAAACAAATCTTCTCTGCCATATTCAGGTCTGCCCATTCATCCACA
>JAPLLQ010000009.1 GCA_026387485.1 Candidatus Omnitrophota bacterium
AAATTAGAGATTGAAAGCTATGCTAAGGCGAGAGCTCTTTCCGACCCTAAAATCTACCGTCGGGATGAGGATACGGCTCGTGAATACGGCCGCCGGCTTAAAGAAATAGAAAAAGAGATTATCGGTATTAATGCCGAGATAAAAGAGCTTGAAGCCCAGATTATTTAATGATAAAATATTTTAATTCCCCCTTAGCTCAGTTGGTAGAGCGAGAGACTGTTAATCTCCAGGTCCTAGGTTCGAGTCCTAGAGGGGGAGCCAATTAAATCTCTCAAAATCTATAATGAGAGATAAGAGTAGCCTTGAATGTAGTAAACATTCAGGGCTATTTTTATGTCCAAATGTGTCAAAGGGTTAGGGCGTTATTCTTATTAGTATTTCCTTACTAATTATCTTAATTTCTAATTCTTTCTTAGGTTCGTAAAAGTAAGGTAAATAAATCTCTATTGGCTATCTTTTTATCTCAGTATTGGCTATTAGTTTCTCAGGTTTAGTGTCGCGGTTATATGGCAATATAAAGGAATTACTGGTTTAAGAATGGGAGAGTCTAGAGACTATTGATCGGATACGGTCAATAACCTTTTTGTTTACCCGTATACAGAGAGTCTTTCTGCCACGACGTATTTTTGGGTGAGCGGGAGGGAATAAATCTCAAATTTGCCAATAGCTGTTTGCGAAAGGGTGTCCTCATTTTGTTTATAAAATGTCCAACAGGTTTTTAAGAAGACGCCTGAAGACTAAGCTTTAATAGATGTAAGAATAGCCGTGGTTACAAAAGTGACCGCGGCTGTTCTTTTTGTAAAATTTTACTTGCAAAATATAAAAATGAATGTATACTCATAAATATGAATATCAATTCATTAAATCTAGAAATACCCCAAGAATTAGCGTCTGCTTCATTAGACCGTAAAGAAAGACACAGGCTCTTGCGTAAGGCTGATATCATTCGGGCTGCCCAACACGTTTTTGCTGTAAAGGGATTCCATAAAGCGACCATTCAGGATATCGCCCTCCATGCGCAGTATGCCACGGGGACAGTCTATCTTTATTTTGAAGACAAAAATTCTCTTTATTTTTCCATTGTCGAGGAAAAAATAAATGAGCTTTTGAATATCTTAAGGCTAAAGATTGGCCAGGTAAAAGGGGCGCGGGGAAAATTAGAAGTTTTTATCTATGAGATCCTGAGGTTTTTTGAAAAGAATCAGGATTTTTTTCGTATATTTGTCCAGGAAGAAAGCCCCTGGTTAATAAAAAGCAGGCTCGCCAAATCAACAATCGCGCAGAAACGTAAAGATTTTTTCATCGAGCTGATTAAGGCAGCACAGTCAGAAGGGGTAATTAGGAAGGATGCCGAGGCCGGCCAGATAAGCGATATACTTGAATCTATTATTATTTCTTTTATTTTTAACTGGTGGGAGGAAAAAACGCTGCGGGAAAAAGACTTGAAGGAAATAGCCGGGATTATTATGGATTTATTTCTAAGCGGAGTAAAGAAAAAATAGTCTATGTTCGGAAAAAGCAAATCATTCTTAGGTATGCTGATTTTAATTGCTGTAATCCTGCTTTTTAGCCCCTATGTTTATGCCTCTGAATCTTTCAACGGTCAAAAGGAGGAGCGTAGGCTTATTACGATTAGCCAGGGTATAGAGCTGGTGTTAAAAAATAGCCGCATGATTAAAGTTGCCATTCCGGATAATGCTATGGCTTTTCAAGATTCGCTTCTTGCGCGCTCAGCGCTTCTTCCTCAATTAAACGCATACATTAATAAGACATTTAACAAAAATGCCCCAGGTATGGTATTAGATTCTTCGTCGGTAGAGACCGGGAATAAGGATCCTCTGACTTATGGATTTGATGTCTATCAGACTCTGTTTGATTTCGGAAAAAACCTTTCTAACCTTAAGGCATCAAGGGAATTATATAAGGCGACTCAGGCACATACCGAGAGCGTTAAGCGATTGGCTACGCTCGAATTCATTATTTCATATTTTAATCTGCTGGAAGCCGAGAAGATGATCCTTGTTTTTGAAAAGGAAGTGGAGAGTCTTAACGCTTACCTTAATGATATAGAGCAGCTTTATGAACATGGTTCTGCGGTGGAAAACGACCTCCTGCCGGCTAAGGTAAGGCTTGCGGATACCAAACAGAAATTAATCACCGCACGTAACAACAAAGAGATATCCATTGCCAGATTAAACAATATCCTTGCTTTGCCGTTAAGGGAAAAGACCAGGGTGCAGGATATCGTGATGGATATTCCGCAATTTCCCGATATGGATAATGCTTGGGATGCGGCTATAACCTTGCGTCCGGAGATTACTTTTTATACTGACCAGATCAAGGCTTCAATTTTTTCTGAGAAGGCCAAAGCAGTAGAGAATTATCCGGTTGTTTTTGCCGATGCGGGATACTCCTATCAGCAAAATAAATACGTCACCCATGAATATAACTCATCCATTGGACTAGGAATGAAAGTTGATCTTTATGACGGTGGAGCTAGCCGTGCGCAATTATTTAAAGAGCGCGCCCAGCAGCAAAAGCTTACTGAGCAGAAAGGCAAACTCACTGAGGATATTAAATTTGAAATTGAAGATAGCTTCTACGGCTTAAAGAACGCCTGCGAAAAAGTACAGGTAGCCAAGGGGGCATTAGAGCAGGCAGATGAAAATGTGCGGTTTTACCGTATCAAATACAATGCCGGCGGCGCTACTACCACTGATGTACTGGAGGCGATAACCCTGCAGACTAAGGCTCAAGCAAATTATTGTGTTGATGATTATGAAATGAAACGTAACTATGCCAAGCTTATGTATTCAATGGGAGTAGACCTGTCCCTAATCTACGAAAAAATGGAGAGCAAAAATGACCAATACAAATGAATCTAGAAAACAGAAGATAGTAAAAATTTTAGCGGTAATCGTGGCGGCGGGTTTACTAGGCGCGGGTATTTATATCGTGCATAATTTAAACCACGAGACTACCGATGACGCGTACATCGAAGGAAGGGTTCATACTATCGCCCCTAAGGTCTCCGGGACGGTTTTAAAAGTGTATGTGGAGGATAATCAGCTGGTTAAAAAAGGAGATCTGCTGGTAGAAATTGACCCGGTAGATTATGCCTTAAAAGTGAACGAAGCCATGGCTAATCTGGAGGTGCGTAAGGCCACGCTTGAGCAGTCGGTGCGCGACCGAGACCGTGCAGAATCGCTTTTTAACGGTAAAGTCATACCTAAAGAAAAACATGAGTTCGCGCTTACTGCTTTTAATCTGGCTAAGGCGCAACTAAGCGCGGCAGAACAGCAGCTTAATATCAGCCGGCAGAACCTGCAATATACCAAGATTTATTCTCCGGTTGACGGATATGTAACCAAGAAATCCGTAGAAATAGGCAATCAGATAAAGGCAGAACAGCCGCTTATGGCTATTATCGGGTTTAATGATATGTGGCTTACGGCAAATTATAAGGAAACACAGTTAAAAAATGTAAAGAATGGTCAACGCGTGTTTGTAAAAGTGGATACCTATCCGGGCAAAGTGTTCATGGGTAGAGTAGATAGCATTATGGCTGGTACAGGTGCTGCATTCTCGCTTTTTCCTCCGGAAAACGCGTTGGGTAATTACGTCAAAGTCGTGCAGAGGATCCCGGTAAAGATTATATTTGATAAAAATACCGAACAGGATTATGTGCTACGCATAGGGATGTCTTGTGTATCTACCATTATCACCAGGAATGAATAAAGCTAGTAAATGGATAATTGCTTTAGCGGTCGTCTTACCGACCCTCCTTGAAGTAATTGATACTTCGGTTATTAATGTTTCCCTTGACCATATTCGTGGGGCTCTTTCGGCGGGAATTGACGAAGCCACCTGGGCAATTACCGCCTATTTGGTTTCAAATGCCATAATCATACCTTTAACCGGATGGCTGAGCCGGGTTTTTGGCAGGAAGCGGTATCTTTTATTTTCGGTAACCCTTTTTACCGTAAGCTCATTTTTGTGCGGAAGCGCGACTACTCTCTCTGCTTTGATTTTTTTCAGGATTATTCAGGGGATAGGAGGGGGCGCGTTACAGCCAATCTCGCAGGCTATACTCCTTGAGGCATTTCCTCCTGCAGAATACGGGATGGCCATGGCGTTATTCGGGGTTGGTGTTATGTTTGGTCCGATTGTCGGGCCGGTCTTAGGTGGTTGGATTACGGATAACTGGTCCTGGAACTGGATATTTTATATTAATATACCCATCGGTATCATCTCGGTATTAATGATAATGCTTTTTATCCAGGATCCGCCGTATTTAAAGCGTATAAAAGAAAAGATTGATTACATGGGATTAAGTTTGATCGTAATTGGGATCGGGTGTCTGCAGGTTGTACTGGATAAAGGCCAACGTGATGACTGGTTTTCTTCACAGTTTATCATGAGCTTGGCAATAGTATCCGTGGTTTGCCTCATTGCCTTTGTTTTTTGGGAGTTAAGGAGGTGCGAGCCTATTTTGAATTTACGGCAACTTAAAGACGTCTCTTTCGCAAGTGCCAATGTGATTCAATGCGTAACATTTTTAGTGCTTTTTGGAAGTATTCTACTCTTGCCGCTTTTTGTTCAGCAGCTCTTGGGTTACAACGCTTTTCTTTCCGGAATGGTCCTTGCGCCCGGCGGTATAGCTACTTTGATTTCTATGCCTATTTCCGGAAAACTCATCCAAAAAGTTAATCCAAAAGCAGTTTTAGCCTTTGGTCTTCTCGTAACCACTTATTCCATATTTACAATGTCTCGTTTTAATGTTTATATTGATTTTAATACTGTGGCATTTTCAAGGATTATCATGGGATTCGGAATGGGGATGGTTTTTGTTCCCTTAACTAGCCTGGCATTTAGTACTATAAAAAAGGAAGAGATGGGTAACGCCACCAGCATATTCAGTCTGTTAAGAAATATTGCCGGAAGTTTTGGTATCGCGATCATGACTACTCTTCTTGCCAGGAGGGCACAGTTTCACCAATTCCGTCTTTCCGAGCAGCTTAACCCTTTTGACCAGCGCTATCAACTAGGCGTAAATAAGGCGATGGCTGTGTTGTGGTATAAAACCGGGACAGAAAGTGTTTCCGGAGCCAACGGAGTTATCTATCAGCAATTAATCAAGCAATCCAACTTGTTTTCCTTTACTGACGCTTTTTACTTTTCTACGTTACTTATGCTTTGTATCATCCCGGTCGTATTCCTGCTCAAAAGGCCAAAAAACTTAGACAAACCGATGGCGATTAATTAAAGTTTTAAGTTGAGGAATCATTTATTAAAAAATTCAAATTTTTTTGATAAACGCCATATTCAGCTTTATAATACATACCTGTAGATAGAAAGAGGTTTTCTCTCTGCTCATACGAGAGGGACCCCAGTAATCTACTATAAAATTAATCTCTAAATCCTACAATTTATTGCTATTTGCCTAAATCATACCTGTAATAGGATCTGTAATTAGAGAGATACAGTTATTTCTAATACCTGTGCGGGGAGAGAATTATTTTTTTCAGGGCTGAATTTAACCGTTCAGCTTTTTTTGTTTGCTTGCAATTTTAGAATTTGTGGTAAAATATGAACAAAGGTTTGACGAAAGGATAATTTGTGAAGTTCAATAAGAAGAGGTTAAATAAGAAACAGTCAGAAGAAACTTTAATATGTCCACATTGTCATTATCAAGATTTCCCGTGGCAATTTGAAAATGATTATAGCGATATTCCCAGTTGGTGGTTGTTTTTGAAAAATAAGTTAGTGAATTTTTATCGAAGTCAAAGTTTATCACTATTGATTTAGTTATGCAAAAACTTATTATTTATATTGGGGGCAAAGAGGTTTAGATATGCCGCAATTTAAATCAACAACGAGCGATAGTGATTTTAAAATCCAGGTTATTTTTTAAAATAATAAGGCTGACTTATACAGAATATCTTTAAATAAATTAAGCTTTGATTGGCAATAAATTTTTTATTTAATTGGGAAAAATAATACCTTAGGATAAGTTATTCAACGATAAATTTTTGCTCCAATATAGTTACCATTTTATGAGTTTAATTAAAAAAGAAAAAAGCAAAAATAAATGAGAAAGCATTAATATTTATTATTAAAGATTTTAATCAAGGGCGATATGGCTTTCAATTGCTTAACTATTTTTCTAAGTCCGGACAGGATATTTATTTGCATAAAAGTTGGAGATTTTTAAGCAGGCTAGCGGAATTAGATAAGTTAATATCGTGTCCTTGTTTGCCGATTTGCGCAACTTGTTACTTGCCACTAATAACGGCTCATTGTACTGTATGGTAAGCTGTGATAATAAGGTTTTTGTATTTGCTTCTGAACGGTAGATACTCAAATCATTAGTAAAGGATAATAATTTAAATTATTTTTTTAACCGTACAGGAATTACCCAAATTAAACTTCAAATAGGATTATAGATTTACAAGAAAAAGGTTTGCATAAAGTATCTGAATTGGGCAGAGCCAGAAAAAATGCTGTTTTGTTGCTGGAAAATTTATATCGAATTCCGATAATAAATGTCAGAAAGATCGAAGAGATTACAGCCTTATCGCGCGAAGCGACAAATCAGTTAGTCGATTGATTTGTAAAACTGGGGATTTTAATTCGCAAAGATAAAGGTAATCGATATGGTCGGCTGTTAGTCTATAAAGTTTACCCCAATCTATTTGAAGAAAAAGAATCTTGAAGTCGGCAAAGAAGGAACCGAACGTAAGTGAGAGTATAAACTAATGATTAATAACGTAAAAGCCGTTCTTAAAAGATATATAAAAGAAGATTCATTTCTACGGGTAAGCTTAAAGATAGTATATAAGTTTTTTATAAAGTGTTTGAATCTACCTGACTATGCGTCTGAACTCGGTTTTTGGAGATCATGGCTACCCAAAAATTGGGAGCGGTTATCTTGCCAAGAATTGCAGAAAATAATTTTTCCTAAACCACTGTTAATCTTTATCAACAAGTTGCAAAATAATGGCTGCGGAAATTTAGAATTATTAGAAATTGGATCAGGCCCGGTTTCTTTATTAGCATGGGGAGTTAACAAAAATCTTTTTCATGTTGTAGCAATTGATGCACTTGCAGATAGTTACGAAAAAATAATGAAAAACTATAAATACAGCTATCCCATTAAACCAATAAAAGGATATGGGGAAAGATTGCCGAATGTAGTGAATAAAAAAGTTTTTGACATAATTTACTCTAGCAATGCTCTCGATCATGTAGTATCTCCAGAGAAATGTTTGAATAATATGTTTAAAGTTCTTAAAAAAAGGGGGGGTATATTTACTTGGAAGGATATATTAATGAAGGTACCATAGAGCACTTTACGGGACTGCATCAGTATAACTTGGAACCAATCAATGGCCATTTGTTTTGTACGGACAAGAAAAACAGGACTCTAAATTTAACAAAAAAATAGGACTGAAATGTGTGTACCAAGAAATTGTACAAGCCAGAGAAAGATCATGTGATACACCTTTTGTAGGTAATTGTGAGGATAAATGGTACACAATTATTTTTCAAAAAGTATAAAATTAGTACTATGGAGCATAAGAGCAGCATGTATATGCACATTCGGTTCATGATCCACTGATGGAAGTTTATTATTGACTATTTTTTACACTCTTCGTAATTTATGAAAAATAAAGCAGATACGAACAAAAAAGTATTCCTGCGTACGTTCGGTTGTCAGATGGGCAAATTGTTACACTCGGATTTTAAACTCGTTAAGGTAATGGTATAAAGATTAATTTCTTGTAATATAATGAGTAAGGAAAACAGGCGAAGAGGGAATCAAACTAAGTGAAAAGGGAATATAATTGTTTGGTATTTAATGAAACAAGAATTAATTTTTAGTTTACAATGAAAATATTAGGTATTTCATGTTTTTATCACGATAGCGCTGCCTGTATAGTGAGCGATGGCGAAATTATTGCTGCTGTGCAAGAGGAGCGTTTTACTCGCAAGAAGCACGATGCCGGTTTTCCTATAAATGCTATTAACTATTGCCTTAAGGAAGCGGGGATTAGCGCAGGAGATTTAGATTTTGTTGCATTTTACGATAAGCCTTTTATTAAGTTCGAGCGTATTTTAGAGACGGCGCTTAGTTATGCCCCAAGCGGAATAAGCCAATTCATACAAGCTATTCCTGTTTGGTTGAAACAAAAACTGTGGGTTTCTGAGATAATCAGGAAAGATTTAGCTTTTAATGGGAAAATTGTTTTTACTGAACATCATGAGTCGCATGCAGCAAGTGCTTTTTATCCTTCGCCCTTTCAACAAGCCGCGTTTTTAACTATAGATGGAGTAGGCGAGTGGGAGACAGCTAGTTTTGGTGTTGGTAAGGGTAATAGTTTAGATATTCAACAGTATCTTCGATTTCCAAATTCTTTAGGTTTGTTATATTCGGCGTTTACCTTTTACACAGGTTTTAGGGTGAATTCTGGAGAGTATAAACTTATGGGATTGGCTCCTTATGGTAAGCCTTTATATAGAGATATAATCCTTAAAGAGTTAATTGATTTAAAAGATGATGGTTCTTTTAAGATGAATATGAAATATTTTGGGTTTTGTAATAGTTTACGCATGACAAATTTGCGTTTTAATCGTTTATTTGGTTTTCCACCTAGAGAGCCAGAGACGAAAATAACGCAAAAGTTTATGGATATAGCTGCTTCTATTCAAGAAGTAACAGAGGAAATTATGCTTAAAATGGTTTTTCATATCCATAAAGTTACTGGCCAGGAGAAGTTATGCCTTGCAGGGGGAGTGGCTTTAAATTGCGTAGGTAATGGCCGCATCTTGCGAGAAGGCCCATTTAAAGATATCTGGATACAGCCAGCTAGCGGAGACGCGGGTGGTGCGTTAGGTGCTGCGTTTATAGTTTGGCATAAGTATTTGAATAATAACCGTTTTATCGATGGAATTAATGATTTACAAAAGGCTTCATTATTAGGTCCGTCTTATAGTGATGATTATATTGAAAGCTTCTTAAAGAAGCAAAATATCCCCTATAGTCGCTTAGGCTATAGTGATATTGTAGAAAAAGTCTCTAATTTAATTATTGCGGGCAAGGTTATTGGATGGTTTCAAGGACGGATAGAGTTTGGGCCGCGAGCTCTAGGCGCAAGGAGTATTATTGGCGATGCGCGTAATCCGGATATGCAGTCTAAAATGAATCTTAAGATAAAATACCGCGAGTCTTTCCGTCCGTTTGCGCCTACGGTTTTAAGGGAGAAGGTTTCAGAGTGGTTTGAATTAGACAGAGAAAGCCCCTATATGCTTTTGGTTGCACCTGTAAAAGATGATAAAAGGTCCAAGATTTCAGGAGATTTTAGCGGATTTGATAAACTAAAAACAGTGCGTTCTTTGATTCCTGCGGTAACTCATGTGGATTATTCTACCCGCATTCAGACAATAGAGAAGGCTGATAATCCGCTCTATTATGATATAATTCAGGCTTTTTTTGAGAAAACAGGTTGCCCGGTTATCATAAATACATCCTTTAATGTAAGAGGAGAGCCTTTAGTTCTAAGCCCTGAAGATGCTTATAAGTGTTTTATGCGCACGGAAATGGATTATTTAATGCTGGAAAGTTTCTTATTGGACAAGAAGAAACAAGTTCCTGTTGAAAAAGACGTAAACTGGAAAAAAGAATTTGAATTAGACTAAATGAAGAAACTTAATTTGGATAAAAGAACATTAAAAAAGTTTGGAGTAACTATGGGGATAGCGTTTTTAGTTATCTCTAGTCTATTTTTCTTCCGGCAGAAGTATGCTGGTACTATGTATAGCTTAGTAGTTTCGTGCGTATTTTTAATAATGGAATTAGTTTTGCCTGCTTTCTTAGGGCCGGTATATATAATTTGGATGCGTTTTTCTTTTATTCTAGGCTGGATTAACACCAGAGTTATTTTGGTTGTTTTGTTTTATCTAATTTTTACACCGGTAGGTTTATTTATGCGATTATTTAGGATTGATCTGCTAGAAAGAAAAAATAAAGAAGAGACATATTGGAAGAAGAAGGAGAAGGCAGAATTTAACTCTTTAAATTACGAGAGGAGATTTTAGACTCATGGGTAAACTAAGCACATTAAAGGAATTCTGGGATTTCTTAAGGGTGAGAAAGAGATGGTGGCTGGCTCCGATAATCGTAATGCTTTTATTGCTGGGGGCGCTTTTATTTTTTACGCAGAGTAGCGTGGTTGCACCTTTTATTTATACATTATTCTAGAATTGTTATGATTTTTTAAGTACGAGAAATACGCGCTACTGACGAGAACAATTAGTCCACTGAATGGGGGGGGAAGATGTCTGCAAATAAAGATAGAAAAAGCTGGTTTGAAAGTAACCCTAAGAAAACCATCGGAGGCGTTGTGATTTTTATTATTATAATATCAGTTATCTTGCTGGAGTTCATACTAAGGATATTTTTTGGTTTAGGTAATCCAATATTATATGATTCAAACCCTTTCTATGGCTATAGGTTGTTGCCGCATCAGAATATTACAAGGTTCTATGGTACAAAAATAATAGTAAATAATCTTGGTTTGAGAGCGGACGAGGATTGGGATAGCAACAGAAACAAAAAAGTATTATTTTTGGGAGATTCTGTTACCTATGGAGGAAGCTATATTGCAAATAAGGAATTATTTTCAACTTTAGCCATTAATAAATTTAAAGATTATCATAGCGGAAATGGCGGTATAAATGGTTGGGGCGTAGAAAACGCATATGGGTTAGTCGTTGAGAGTAATTTCCTTCCCGCCGAAATATGTGTGTCTATTTTTATCGAGGGTGACTTCTATAGGGGGTTAGCTGGAATAAGTGGATTACCTTTTTTTAATAAAAAACCTAAGTTTGCGCTAGAAGAGCTAGTATTATATTATATGTCTAAATTTATAAATAACAGAAGATATCTAGGGGGGGGAAACTTTTCATCTGAGAAGGAAATAGAAGCCGTTGTAGATAAAGCTGCGCGGAAGTTAAATGAAATGGATGCCTATTTAAAATCAAAAGGGATTAAACATGTAATATTTATCTCACCCTCTAGGGAGCAGGTCATTTTGGGTAGGCCAAAGGATGAGAGGGTAGAGAAGGCAATTAGTAAATACCGCTTGAATGTAAATTACATTCTTGATAGACAAAATAATGTTTATAGAGGAGATAAAGCAAAACTTTTTTACGATGGAATTCATCTTTCAAAGTTAGGACACAAAATTTGGGCAGAGATTATTCAGGATGAGCTGGTAAGGGTAGTATCTAATGACGCCAAATAGGTAGTAATTAAAGTAGTTATTTTTAAAACCATGTTTAAAGTCTTTATTTGCACGTTCGGTTGACAGATGAGTACGGTGGTGCATAATACTTTTAGAGCTTCTGAAGAAGCTAAGAGATTGTGAATAATAGAATTATCGAAGAGGACAAATGAACATAATTGAAAGGTAAAAATAGTGTTTTTTAAGATAATTTTTCCAAATCTGTAATGTTGCCCATTATTTAAGGGGTTTTTAAGTTAGAACCGGCTCTTTGTTAATGGGGATTAGTACATGTCCACCTTTTCGTGGGACATTACTTAATATTTTACTCCTAAAAGAGTTACGCCAATCTAATTCCAAAAAAAGGTGGACAAAAAGGACAATTTTACTTATAAATTTATCTCTATATCTCGATATGCCCTCGATATTCGCCGAATCTGTTATATAATAGGCCCTGTAGAATGAGAGATACAATTGGTTCTATGACACTTTAGAGAGCAAAATTTCACGAAGGAGTTACTCTTAGGAGAAACTCTTTTTTTGGAAAATTTACTTATTTCTTCTTGTAACCTGGGTTGTATTTGATAATATTATAGCAAAAGTTAGCTTTAAATTAACCACTTATCTTATCAACGAACCATTTCAATAATTCCTTTCAATCTATCCTGCTTTTCTAGGATTGAGTTGCTTTTAGTAGAATCATTGGAGGCCTAAGTGTTAGCCGCAGAACAAATCTTATATAGAAACGTATTGTGTGTTTACCCTCATCAAAAGGGTGCGCCAGAGAAAAAATATTGCCCTCCTATTGGAATAGAATATATTGCCGCTGCCCTGGAATGTTTAGCTGAGAAAGTTACGCTTATAGATATGAGGTTTGAGCCGGATCTGGATAAATTTATTGAAAATAACCAAGTGGATTTGG
>JAPLLQ010000046.1:0-7421 GCA_026387485.1 Candidatus Omnitrophota bacterium
AATATTAGAATTTCCATATACTGCTATACCTTTTTGGTCCATCTTTGGATTAACCTATGCTTTTTTATTTAAAGGAAAATATGAAAGTTCTTGTAATCCATAATCGGTATATAGAGCTGGGCGGAGAGGATCAAATAGTAGACTCCGAAATAGAGCTGTTGAAAAAGCATGGCCATGATGTGGTTCTATACGAGCGTTTTAACTCAGAGATATTTAAATTCGGCCCGTGGAGGAAAATATTCTTTCTCTTAAGCGAGATGAGGTGGTCTAAAAAAACATATAATGATATACGTCAGTTAGTAAAGAATATAAAGCCAGATATAGCCCATATCCACAATATATTTTATCTTATTACCCCAGCAGTATATATTTCGCTTTATAAAGAAGGGGTTCCGATAGTCCAAACTTTACACAACTACCGTTGGTTTTGCCCTAATGCAACTTTTTATCGTGCTGGCAAAATTTGCGAAAAATGTTTTAAAAATAAATATTTTTTTGCGTTACGAAATAGGTGCCTTAAACAGTCTTTTTTATATACCTTAGCACTAGTTAGAGTATTGAAATTTATTGAGCATATCGTTAGAATTAAAAAGATTATCAAAGTATTTGTATGTCTTACGGATTTTAGCAAAAACAAATTTTCGTACTTTGGGATTCCAGAAAAAGAAATTGTAGTAAAGCCTAATTTCTGCTTTGACTTGAGCAAGAATGAAAATGATTTTCCTAAAGATAAACAAAAATATGCAATATTCGTAGGCAGGTTAGTAGATTATAAAGGGGTCAATACCTTAGTACGGGCCAATAAGAAATTTCCTGGGATTCAACTTAAGATTGTTGGCGACGGTCCATTGGATTGCAAGTTAAAGAAAGAGGTAAGGCGAATTTCGTATGTTCAGTTGTTGGGAAGACGTCCTCATGAAACCACGTTAGATATGATAAGAAATGCTTCATTTTTGATATTTGCTTCTGAGTGTTATGAAAATATGCCGTCAGTTATAATAGAGTCATTTTCATGTGGAACGCCGGTTTTAGCAACTAACATAGGTGCAATAAAGGAGATAATTCAGGACGGCGTAAACGGTTTATTGTTTTCTGTCGGTGATTCGGAAGATCTTTTCAGAAAGATTCGATATCTATCCGGCAATAATGAACTGTTGTCTATCTTGGGGAGTAATGCCAGAGAAACTTACAAGAAGAGATTTACCCCAGAATTAAACTATCAGTCTTTATTAGAGATATACGGGCGGGCGATTGAAACTGGAAATAATTAATCTATTATTATGACCTGTTCCTTTCCTAAACTGTACCAATATTTAGGGCATAATATGGCAACAGATTGATGTAGTCAGGAAAATAAACGTAATGGATGTTCAGGGATTGCTTGGTTTGTGTGCTGAACGCGAAGAATGAAAATGATTTTTAACCGAAAGAGGTTTTTGATTCGAGTAAACGGTTAGGATATTTTTTATACTATTAAAGCACAATAGTATAAATGGGATAAGTGAATAGCTAAGCTTGATTTTAGACTATTAGAGGAAGTTCTGCATGAAAAAGATCACATGGATTATTTTTGTATTTGCTTTTATTCTCCTTAGACCCTATCAGCTGCAGAATTCCGGGATGATGTATACCGGGGATGACTATGACTATATGTCTCACGCTACTTCCTTAGTATTTTTCCAATTTCCATCTTATGCCAAAGAATCATTTGGAACGGGGCAAGGTATTCCGCTTGGATCAATAGGTTCAGCTTTGTTAGCCTCACCATTCGTCTTTCTTACTTCTATTATAGACAGGACCGTCGGTAATGAGGTTATCGTTAAACGTACGGCTTCCAATGTCCACAAAAGCTGGACAGCGTTTGGGTTTACCCTTGCGTCAGTATTTTATTTATGGATAGCTTGTTTATTTCTTTATAAGGGCTTAACATTTTATTTTGAGAGGCAAGTCTCTTCGTTAACGGTCATATTAACCGTATTAGCACAAGGCGTTCCGTTGTATGCCTTTAGAAGGCCCGTATTTTCGCACATATATGAATTATTCCTACAAAGCCTTTTTTTGTTCATAATGTTACGATTAGATAAGCTTGGCGGCTATATTCTTGGAGGCAAGCAATTGAAAGATTTAGGGGAAGCTGTATTTATTGGCCTATTGGCAGGATCTATGAGCCTTACCCGTACCAATAATATATTTATGTCATTAGTGTGGCCGATAATCTTATTTTCGCTTTATTATCCGGGAATCGCCGGGATTAGAATCGTAAAAATGATTCTTGTTTCTTATCTTACCATAGCATCGCTAATATTCATATTTCAAATTTGGCCTATCTTCTACAACTTGCACGATATCAATCAATATAGCGGCTATATCAATTCGGAACAATCAAGAAAATACTTTTATACTTTATATAATCCGTTCTTTTATATAAAGCGGCTTGGTCATCTTATATGGGGTATTGACTGGGGGTTAATATTTACGGCGCCGTATCTAGTGCTGGGGTTATTCTCGCTGGCATTGATTAAAGAATATAAAATACGCGCACGCCTTATATATTTATTGGTCCCGATGGCTTTCACCCTGTATGGAACCCTGTCATTTCGTTCGCAAGGAGGATGGTACGGCTACAGATATTTGATTTTTTCTCTTATACCGATTATTGTTTATCCTATGGCCAAGTTAATTTTATTGTCAAAAAAGAAAACCCTTTTTTATTACTCGGTCATATTAATTTCGATTATGCCTATACTTTCAATGCTAAGCTTTGAGGGTAATAATACAAACCTTACGCTTAATGTAGTAGAACAGGGGTTTGGTGTAGCCGACTGGGGAAACAATACGTATCAATTGGGAATTTATAAAACAATATTGACGAATCCAATTCAATACTTGATTGGCATACTAAAGGGAGGACCGCTTTATCTTGTTTATCTGGCATCAACGTTTTTGGGGCTTAAAAAATATTTACCCGGAGTAGTTCTAGAGAAGTATACAATATTCCAATTATCTACTCTCATTAAAACGGTGGCCGTTTATCTGTTTCCGTTTGCGCTGCTATTAGTTTATAAAAAATTAAAATGGCTGAAAGAAAGTTAAATAAATTTTGTATTTTAAAAGTGAAAATTTCAGCGATAGACATGCATGATGCCTCTTTATTGGTGGAAGAGGCGATATTAAAAAGGCAGAAAAAGTATATTTGTGTATGTCCTGTAAGCACAATTATGGAATGTAAGAAAAACGAGAAAGTGCTTACTAGCGTAAATTGTGCGGATTTAGTAACGCCTGACGGTATGGCGGTAGTTTGGTTAGGAAGGATACACGGGCATAAGAATATAAGAAGAGTTTATGGACCGGAGCTAATGGAGAAGGTTTGCGCTATTTCAGCCAAAAGCGGGTATAGGAATTATATTTACGGTTCGACGCAGGACGTGTTGGGTAAATTAAAAGAAAGATTAGCCAAGAGATATCCCGGTTTAATTATCAACGGGATGTTTTCACCGCCATTTCGGCAATTAACTGAAGAAGAAGATGATAAAATAGTAGAAGAGATTAATAATAATGCTCCTGATATAGTTTGGGTGGGTCTGGGTTCTCCGAAGCAGGACTTGTGGATATATGAACACAGGGATAGGATTAATGCTCCTGTTATGATAGGCGTAGGTGCGGCTTTTGACTTTTTGGCTGGAACAAAACCGCAGGCTCCACGCTGGATAAGGGGTAATGGTTTTGAATGGTTGTTTAGGTTAGTTACAGAACCTAAACGTTTGTGGCGCAGATATTTAATAAATTACCCACTCTTTGTTTATTATGTGTTAGTAGAATTAGCCTCCAAGCCTATGAAATCATTATTAAATAAGTAAAAGTATGATAAAATACTCACTATGCATAGCTTAAATAAACGGATACGCTTTATTTATTTCTTTGTAGATATTGCGTTTATAAGCCTTTCATTTCTTTGGATATTTAAACTTAATCCTGATTTGGTACCCCTTAATCTAGTTGACATTAGGCTATATCTTGCAGCCTACATTTTTTGGGGAATAGCTCTAGTTCTCTTCTTACACAACGCGCAGCTTTATTATACTAATCGCTATATAAGTATTTTTGAGGAATGGTTAAGGGTTGCTAGATGTGTTTTATTGACTTCTGTTTTAACTGGTTTATTCATTTTTATTCTAAAAATAGATATTTTTTCCCGCACGGTTTTTATTGAATCTAGCCTTTTGTTATTATTGACCATTTCTATATGGAGGGTGATAAAACGTTTAATTATCCGTTATTTAATTCAGAAAGGATACGCCAATTATAATGTGTTGATAGTGGGAGCAGGAAGGGTAGGTTTGGCGCTTGCGCAAGAGATTAAGGCTTTTCCTTACTTAGGCATAAGGACCATTGGGTTTCTTGATGATGCAAAAACAGGTGAAAGAGAAGGGATTAAGATTTTAGGGAAAATGGGTGATATTGAACAGATCGTAAAGAAATTTTTTATTGATGAAGTATATATCACTATCTCTTTTGAGCATAAGATTTCCGCAGAAATAATTCAGAAAGTAACAAAGCTGGGTAAGACTATTAGGGTAGTTGCTGAACATTTTGGATTGCCCTATAGCCGGGTGCAGCTGAATTATTTAGGGGCTATTCCTCTTTTAGTTTATTTTGAGAAAAGCGCTCATGGGGCAGAGGGTACGGTTAAGCGATTGTTGGATATTTTTATTAGCGGTTCTATTTTGATTTTACTGACGCCCCTGTTTGTTATTATTGCTTGTTTGATTAAATTGGAAAGCTTCGGGCCGGTATTATATATATCAAAACGTTGCGGGCGGAAAGGTGTTATCTTTGATTTTTATAAATTCCGTTCTATGGGAGAAAATGCTGATAGCTTTAAGGGTGCCTTAAAAGATAAATCTGAGGTAAAAGGGCCGATTTTTAAGATTCGCAAAGATCCTCGTTTAACCAGGGTAGGGAAGTTTTTACGCAAATACAGCATAGATGAGCTGCCTCAGTTAATTAATGTTTTAAAGGGTGACATGAGTTTAGTCGGTCCACGTCCGTTCCCGGTTGAAGAAAGCCAGCAGATAGAATATAAGCATATTCCGAGGTTAAATATTAAACCCGGGATAACCGGGTTAGCTCAAATAAAGGGCCGTTCGGATTTATCGTTTAGTCATTGGATGCGTTGGGATAACTGGTATTTGAATAATTGGTCATTAGGATTGGATATAAAGATACTTTTATGGACTATTCCCGTAGTGTTAAAAGGTAAAGGAGCATATTAATTGAAGGATAAGATTTATAGGTTTTTTAGTTTAAGTGTTGAATATGGTTTTTATGGGTTGCTATTTTTCCTGCCCATTTCTATCGCTTTAGTTGAATCTTGCGCAGTTTTAATGCTTTTTGGTTTTATCGGACGCAAAAGCATAAAACCGGATTTTAAGTATCTTAAATTCTGGCCGAATATTTTTTTACTTCTTTTTCTGCTGTTTAGCGCGATTTCTTTGTTTAATAGCGGAAACTATTTTAGTAAAAGCCTGAACGCCTTATTCGGAAAATGGGCGCAATATTTAGGCATTTGTATTATTATTCAAGATATTTTATCTGATCAAAAGATATTTAAGCGTTGTATATTAGTATTTTTATTTGGGGCATCTTTGGCGGTTTTTTCAGGGTTAAGTCAGTTTTTCTTTGGGTTAGAGTTTTTACGTCATAGAAGCTTAGTTATTACGGATATGGGTTTGCGCGCGATAACTTCTTCCTTTACTCATTATAATGGTTTTGGTGCTTATCTGGTAGTTGTCATGTCGCTCCTGCTTACCTTGGTGACATTACCTAAATTGTCCAGGTTAAGAACTTACGGCTTAATAATTTTAACCATGCTTTCAATAATAGCGATCTTTCTTACTTTTTCTCGCGGAAGCTGGCTAGCTTTGGTTGTTTCTTTTATTTTGTTAGTTATCCTTTCAAGTAGTAATTTTAAGCGTTTAGTTCCAATTCTTCTGTTAGTTATCGCCTTATTTTTATTACCTGTTTTTCGTGATCTTTATTACCTGTTTTTCGTGAAAGGCTACTTTTTATTTTTAAAGAAGGAGGGGATAGCGATAGGTTTAGATATTGGCTGGCTGCGTGGAAGATGATTAGTGAGCATCCATTTTTTGGAATGGGGGTAGGCACGTTTATGGCTAACTTCTCAAAATTTCTTCCGGATTCAAATATTTCGTATGCTCATAATTGTTATTTACAAATATGGGCTGAAACTGGTATTTTTAGTTTGATTAGTTTTACGGTTTTTATTTTTTCGCTTGTTTATTTAGGTATCAAGAATTTTTTTGCTTCGCAGGATTTTTTGCTACTTGGATTATTAGCCGGAGTTGTTGGTTTTTTGGTTCATAGTTTCTTTGAGGTTAATTTATATTCTTTACAATTGGCTGTTTTGTTCTGGGTGTGGGTTGGTTTGATTACTGCGAGAATGCGAAATGAAAAATTGTCAAGAACATAGTTTAGGTATTAAGAAGTATTTTTATCAGCTGCTTTTTCGTTATTTGTCGGTTTTTATCCGGCCTGATAATTCGGTAGTTGAAATTAGTCCGCAATCATTGCCTGTAAGTAATTTCTTTAAGAATTCCAAGAGGCTTTCTGTAGCTGATTTAGTTAACCTTGAGCAGTTATCAAAAGATGACCCGGAATATTTAATTTTAAACGGCAATGTACATTATGTAAAAGATCTTCTGTCATTTTTTAAACAATTACATAATTCCTGCAGCCGTAAAACAAGGATTATTATTTTATATTACAGCAGTTTATGGAAGCCATTAGTGATGTTGGCATCTTTTTTAAGAATACGCAGCAAAACACCCCAGCAGAACTGGATAGACCATAAAGACATTGATAATATCTTATCGTTAGCTGATTTTGAGCCAGTATTTACTGACAGAAAGATTCTCGTACCTTTTTATTTTCCCGTCTTGAGTAATTTTATAAATCGTTATTTAGCGCCCTTACCAGTGTTCCGCTCACTTTGTTTGGTAAATATTCTTGTGGCTAGGCCGTTAATCAAAGATGATAAGAAAGATTTGTCAGTATCCGTAGTTGTTCCAGCTAGAAATGAAGCTGGGAATATTGAGAATATAATTAAAAGACTTCCTAAAATGGGTTCTGATGATGAAATAATCTTTGTAGAAGGCCATTCCAATGATTCTACATGGCAGGAGATTAAGAAAGTAAACGATAAATATGGAAAAGTTCTTAATATCAAGTGTATTAAGCAAAATGGGAAAGGCAAGGCAGATGCAGTAAGAAAGGGTTTTGCTTGCGCTTCAAGAGATATTCTTATGATATTAGATGCGGATTTGTCTGTTCCACCAGAGGTTCTACCAGATTTTTATAAAGCCATCTGCGAAGATAAAGCTGAATTTTTAAACGGAAGCAGG
>JAPLLQ010000046.1:7502-10198 GCA_026387485.1 Candidatus Omnitrophota bacterium
AACGGAAGCAGGCTGGTGTATCCGCTAGATGGCAAAGCTATGCGGTTTTACAATATGGTAGGCAATAAATTCTTTGCGGCAGTCTTTTCGTTTCTTGTAGGCCAGAGATTTAAAGATACGCTGTGTGGGACAAAGGCGATTTCTAAAGAAAACTATGAAAAGATTGTTTTAAACAGAAGTTTTTTCGGAGATTTTGATCCTTTTGGTGATTTTGATCTGATTTTGGGTGCCTCAAGGCTTTGTCTTAAAATCCGCGAAATACCGGTAAGATACTGTGAAAGGACATATGGAATTACTAATATAAAACGCTGGAGGCACGGTTTTATTCTTTTGCGAATGGTTTTGTTCGCGGGAAGAAAGCTAAAGTTTATTTGAAGGAACTTAATTTATGAGGAGATCAATTAAATAAGAGAGGTGCTAATGGATAAGATGAGAGTAGTTATCTTGGCAGGTGGTAGAGGGACAAGAATCAGCGAGGAGACAGAAGTATTGCCAAAGCCAATGGTGGAAATTGGCGGCAAACCAGTCATCTGGCATATTATGAAGCTATATTCTCATTATGGGTTCAATGATTTTATTATCTGCTTGGGATATAGAGGATATATGATAAAGGAGTATTTCTCTCATTATTTTATGCATATGAGCGATGTGACTATTGATTTATCTAAGAACGAGACAAAAATCCATACCACCGCTTCTGAACCGTGGAAGATCACTTTAGTAGACACTGGGTTAGAAACAATGACCGGGGGTAGGCTCAAGAGAATAGAGAAGTATGTTGGCAATCAGGCGTTTCTTTTAACCTATGGCGATGGGTTAGCCGATATTAATATGAAAAAGTTGGTTCAGTTTCATAAGAAGAGTAAGAAGCTGGCAACGATAACCGCTATACAAAATACAGGAAGATTTGGTGTGTTAAATATAGACTCGAAGAATAAAGTTTCCTCTTTTTTGGAAAAGCCCAAAGGCGAAGGTGGTTGGATTAATGGAGGTTTTTTTGTCCTTGAGCCGGACGTATTTAATTTTATAAAAAATCATGATACAGTGGCTTGGGAAAATGAACCTCTTGAGAAGTTGTCAAAGGATGGGGAATTGTGTGCTTATAAGCATACCGGATTCTGGGGTTGTATGGATACCTTGAGAGATAAAATAAGCTTTGAACGGATTTGGCAATCCGGAGCCGCTCCTTGGAAGGTATGGAAATGAAGGCAATAGATAAGGAATTTTGGAGGAATAAAAAAGTACTCATAACCGGCTTTGAGGGCTTCTTGGGTTCCAATCTGGTACAAGCAATGCTTGAGAGAGAAGCAAAAGTTATTGGGTTGGATATCAAGACCTTTCGCAAGGAAACTATTCTTTGCTCCCGGGATTACAAGAAAATGGTTGTTTATAAGGGAAGTGTTGCTAATCGTAACTTCATTAGAGGTATCTTGCGCAAGCATTCAATTAACGTAATCTTTCATTTGGCCGCGGAAGCAATTGTCAACCGTAGCCAGGTAAACCCCTTAAAGGCGTTTAAATCTAATGTAGCAGGAACTTGGGAAGTTTTAGAAGCTGTCCGGCTGCAGGGGAATGTGCAGGCTATTGTTGTTGCTTCAAGCGATAAGGCATATGGGGCTCATAAAAAACTTCCTTATCGAGAAGAGGCATCGTTAGTTGCAAATCATCCTTATGATGTTTCTAAAAGCTGTGCCGATTTAATAACAAATACATATTTTCATACCTATGGTTTGCCTGTAGCGATTACGCGTTGCGGTAACATCTATGGCCCCGGAGATTTTAATTTTAGCCGTCTTATACCTGATGCCATGAGAAGTTTGATTATAAATAAGGTATTAAAGATACGCAGCGATGGGACCTTTGTTCGTGATTATGTTTATGTTGATGATATTGTAGCCGGTTACATTAAAATAGTTGAACTTATGAAAAAGAAAAGCCTTTTAGGCGAAGCCTTTAACCTAAGCGATGAAAAGCCCATAACTGTGGTTAAATTGTTAAAAGAAATTAGTAAATTTAATCTTTTTGAAAATAAATTAAAGTATAAGATTATGAATACAGCTAAATATGAAATAAAAGAGCAGTATCTTTCTGCGGTGAAAGCCCGGCGTATTCTAGGCTGGAAGCCCAGATATTGTTTAAGGGAAGGCCTTAGAAAAACTGCTAAATGGTATTTAGGATATTTTAATAAGCGATGAAGTTACATTTTTTAGGAACAAATGGCTGGTATGACACAAAATTAGGCAACACGCTTTCGGTTTTGCTTGATACTGATAAGGCATATGTTGTTTTTGACGCGGGAGGTGGCTTCTATAAGCTGGATAAATATATAAAAAATAATAAGCCGATTATTCTTTTACTTAGCCACTTCCATCTAGATCATATCATAGGTTTACATACCTTGAATAAGTTTAGATTTGCTCAAGGAATTGATATTTATGGCCCGCCAGGCCTAAAGACACTCTTTAAAAAGGTAATTAATAAACCATATACAATTCCGATACGCCAACTTCATTTCAGAGTAAGGCTACATGAAATTGGGCATAGTGTTTTGCTTCCGGAAGGGATACATTATAAGTCCCTAAAACACTCAACAGTTTGTTATGGCTATACTGTTTTAGGAGAAGGCAAGAAACTGGCTTTCTGCACGGATACAGGTTTATGTAAAAACCTTATTTTATTAGTCCAAGATTCGGACC
>JAPLLQ010000046.1:10219-14330 GCA_026387485.1 Candidatus Omnitrophota bacterium
TCGGACCTTTTGATAACAGAATGTTCTTATAGAACAGGGCAGAGAGATGATTCTTGGCCGCATCTTAACCCAGAGATGGCAGCAGGAGTTGCAAAAGAGGCACGGGTAAGAAGATTAATTTTAGCTCATTTTGACTCTGGTGTATATTTAACGAATAAAGATAGAATCTTGGCTCAAAAAGCCGCAAGGAAAATATTCAAGAATACACTAGCAGCTAAAGACGGTCTTAGGTTAATTCTGTAGCAGGAGGGTAATCTGTTGGTAAAATGTTTGGTGCTAGAGACTAATGATAATGTAGGCATGCTCGTGGATACTTCAGGACGCGTTGGAAATGTCGCTAAAACATTTGGCTCGCTGAAAACCAAAATTATTCTTAGAAACTCTATTTTTCAGGGCCACAAAATGGCAATTAAAGATATAAAGGCAAATGAACCGGTAATTAAATATGGGCAGATAATCGGAATAAGCAGGGTAAATATACGTGCCGGCGAACATGTGCATATCCACAATATGTTATTTTCCAATAAAATTGCATTCTCAAAAGAAATAGGAAGAACAAGGAAATCTGCTCTTAAGGGCATAAAACTACTTTCTTCAAACTTCCAGGGTTACTTAAGAAGTGACAAAATGGCAGGTACGAGGAATTATATCCTCGTTGTTTCTTCTGTTAATTGTTCAGCAACGGTAGTAAAAGAGGTGGCGAGGTATTTTGAAGATAAAAGCTTCCTAAGGAAGGATATCGACGGAGTTATTCCTGTCGTTCATTCTCAGGGCTGCGCTCAAACAATAGGCGGCCAATCATATAATCTATTACTTAGGACTCTGACAGGATGGATTAGTCATCCCAATGTGGTAGGAGCGATTATTATCGGCTTGGGTTGCGAAGGGATGACTAATGAAACAATCCTTAATGAGATTCAGCCATATATAAAAAGAAAAGGCACAATCATCCGATCTTTTAATATTCAAGACATTGGAGGGACAGGCAGGGCGATAGAAGCCGGGATCAAAAAAGTAAAAGACGTTATTTCTTCTCTGCCAAATTTTAAGCGTAAAAACCTGCCTGTTTCACTACTTACGGTTGCCTTAAATTGTGGCGGAAGTGATGCATACTCAGGTATAACAGCTAATCCATCCTTGGGGATTGCCTCCGATATATTAAGCTCAAAAGGCGGGACAATTGTTCTCGGTGAAACCCCGGAGTGCTTTGGCGCAGAGAGATCATTAATCGAAAGATGCCGGTTAAAGAGGGATAAGGAGAAAATAAGGCGTACTTTTTATAATTGGGCAGATATTGCTAAATGTTATAAAATAAGCATGAATAATAATCTAGCCCCAGGTAATATTAAAGGAGGGATCAGCACAATACTTGAGAAAAGCCTTGGGGCAATCGTTAAAGGAGGTTCAGGAAAGATAAACCAGGTTCTTAACTATTCGGGAAAGATTACAGAAAGAGGACTAGTATTTATGGATACCCCGGGTTTTGATCCGGTTTCCGTAACTGGGCTTGTAGCCGGAGGATGTAATCTGGTTGCTTTTACAACCGGAAGAGGCTCTGTTTTTGGTTGTTCAATAGCTCCCACTATTAAAATATCTTCTACAACTACTTTCTTTAATAAGTTTTCAGAAGATATTGATTGTAACGCAGGTTCTGTTTTATCCGAAAATAATATTAGCATTGTCGGTAGCAATATTTATAAACTTTTTGTTTCTGTGGCCAGTGGAGAGAAGACAAAAAGCGAGAAACAAGGGCTAGGCAGGGAAGAGTTTGTTCCATGGCAAGCAGGAGAGTTGCTTTAATGCTATGAAAAAAACCATAATTTTTGTAGGAGCAGGGGCTATTGGGCGGGGATATCTTCCATGGGTAATTGATAACCATGCGTATAATTTCGTCTTTGTTGATATTAATAAAACTCTCGTGGATGGATTAAATAAACAAGGAGAGTATAAAACTTATAGGACCAAGGGAAATAAGCTTGAAGTAAGATCGGTAAAAGTCAAAAAGGCTTATAGCCTTTTTGACTTTCCTATTCATCAATATAAGGATGCGAGTGCTGTTTTTGTAAGTGTGAGTCCGCGCAATATCATATCGGCATCAAATTGTCTTAAGGGAGTAAGGTGTCCCGTTATTCTTTGCGAAAATGATCCGCGGACAGTAGCACATGTAAAAAATAATATTAATTATGACAAAGTCTATTTTGGCGTTCCGGATGTTATTACATCAAATTCGGCATCACCGGATTTACTGAAAAAAGATAAGCTTGCTATTATAACTGAAGAAGGAAAGTTATTTATAGATGAAGATGCAGGGGTGATTAAAGGTACTATAAATTATTGCAGTAAGGAAGAGCTAGATAAGCAGTGGACTGCTAAATTGTACTTACATAATACACCCCATTGTATTGCTGCTTATTTAGGGGCATTTATGGGAGCTATATATGTACATGAAGCAATGGCTTTTCCTCAGATCAAAAAAATAGTAACTGGCGCAATGAATGAGATGCTTACTGCGCTTAAACTTAGATGGAATATCCCGCACCCATTTCTTGATTGGTATGCAGAAAAAGAACTTCAGCGTTTTTCTAATGTCTTACTTTATGATCCTATTGCTCGAGTGGGAAGGGAACCAATTAGAAAGCTTGATCTTGGAGGACGATTGGTTGGCGCTGCGCAAATATGCGTTTCACTCGGGTTTATTCCTCAAAATATATTAACAGGAATAGCGGGTGCTATATTATTTGAGAATGAAAGAGATGCCGATCGCCACTTAAATTTCATAAGGAAGAATCTCTCAGTCAATCTTCTTTTAACGTATGTTTTAGGTTTAAGAAAAGGTGAGGCTTTAGATATAATAATGAAGGAAAGATTGCCAAAAATAATTCGTCAACTCGAGCAATTAGTTGAAGACTCCAGAAAAATATCCATCCATCATGAATAACTTTCTTTTTGAATCCGAACTTGCACTAAAAGCACTCTCTAGTGGCGTAGAGTTGTTTGAAGAAAGATATGCGGAAGGTTTTTCTGTTCATACTAAAGGAGACAGGCGCGATATTGTTACGGAGCTCGATCTATTGATTGAAAAGAGAATACGGGATATTTTAAAACCTTCCGGATATAGAATAATTGGTGAAGAAGGAACAAAAAATGATTCAATCGCAGTTCCTTCAAATAAGTTAGTGTGGTTTGTAGACCCTATAGATGGCACAGTCAATCTCGCGCACACAGTACCTTTTTATTCAATATCGATAGGGCTTGTCAAAAATTCGTCGTTTGTTTCAGGAGCTGTCGCCTTGCCCGCGTTAAAGGAAATATTCTTTACAATGGGTAATCTTGGCGCTTATCGTAATGGGAGTATTCTATCCGTTGCTCGCGCTGAACTGAAAGAGTCGCTTGTGGCGGTTAGTTTTTCGTCTGACTCTGGTAATATGCGTAAGAGAGAAACAGAATACAAGGTATTTGGTATTATAAACGATACTAGCAGGGGATGTTTAAGGCTTGGTTCTGCTTCGGTTAATATTTGTTATGCGGCAGCCGGGAGGCTTCAGTCAGTATATGGCGTTGCGAATAAGATATGGGATGTAGCAGGTTCAATTGCAGTTGCTCTATGCGCAGGGTGCCGGGTGTATATTGAATGGGAAAAATGTTCTACTCGGATTAATTTTGTAGTAGGAGCCCCTGGCGTGGCCGATACAATTGCTGAAATAGTCAATAAAAATAAACTTGCTCATTTGAGACTAGTAACTAAAGGATAATTTTTACTATGCGTATTTCTGTTGCTGATTATATCGTAAGCAGGCTATATGAACTCACCGGGAGCAAGCATTGTTTTCTTCTTTCCGGCGGGGGAGCGATGTATTTACTCGATGCTTTAGGCAGAAGTAAAAAAATAAATTTTATTCCAATGCATCATGAACAAGCCGCAACAATAGCAGCTGATGCATATGGCAGGGTTCATAATACGATTGGGGTTGCGTTGGTTACTTCAGGCCCAGGAGGAACGAATGCGATTACTGGTATTGTGGGAGCATGGCTTGAGTCTACTACGCTCTTGGTTATTTCCGGACAGGTTTCAAGGGCTAATTGGAAATGGGATACTGGAGTAAGGCAGATG
>JAPLLQ010000046.1:14347-17643 GCA_026387485.1 Candidatus Omnitrophota bacterium
TCCCCTGCTAGTATCGTTTATAATACCAATAGTCAAGTCGGTTACAAAGTATTCCGCAATGATTATGGCCCCTGAAGAAGTGAGGTATCACCTTGAGAAAGCCGTTTTCTTGGCAAAATCCGGTAGGCCAGGGCCTGTGTGGCTTGATATTCCTTTGGATGTACAGGCTGCGAAGATTGATACAGCTAAATTAAAACCTTTTAATACCTCAGAGGTTGGTTCATTAACGGAGCCGCTTTCTCAGACAAAGCAGAAAATTAAAGACATTATAAAAATTATTAAGCAAAGCAAGCGGCCCCTTTTACTTTGTGGGCATGGAGTGTGGTTATCCGGGGCACAAAAGCTTTTTAGGGAATTGGTCGGCAAGCTTAAAATTCCTATTCAGACTTCATGGAATGGAATAGATATTATTGAGGAGTCTCACCCATTATTTTTCGGCCGACACAATTCTTATGGCCCGCGTTACGCTAATTTTATTGTGCAAAATTGCGATTGTCTTATCTCAATAGGCTCGAGATTAGGGTTGCAACAGATAGGGTTTAATTATAAAGCTTTTGCAAGAAATGCTAAAAAGATTGTTGTAGACATTGATCCCGCTGAATTATATAAAGTAACGATAAAACCAGATGTGGCGTTTCGGACTGATGCGAAAATATTCATTGAGCAGATGTTGAAAGCGGTTAAGAGTAGCTCATTTAAGCCTCCTGATTGGAGGGAATGGATAGCATGGTGTAAAAATACAAAGCTAAAATATCCAACTTGCCCCCGGGAGCATTATATAAAAGATGGGTATGTTGATCCGTATGTTTTTGCGGATACTCTTTCAGATTTACTCTCAGATAAAGCGCTTATTATTTCCGGGAGTTCAGGGACTGGTTTTACAGTTACTAATCAAGTCTTTAAAATAAAGAAGGGACAAAGATTCTTTACGAGTAAAGGGTTGGCTGCAATGGGGTATGGGTTGCCTTCGGCTATTGGCGCATGTATTGCTTCTGGTAAAAAGGAGACAGTAACTATTGTTGGCGACGGAGGTTTCCAATTGAACATTCAGGAGCTTCAGACAATCGTACATAATAAACTACCGATAAAAATGTTCATATACAGTAATAATGGATATCTTTCTATAAGGATGACACAAAATACGTATTTTAACAGAAGGCTTGTGGGGTCTAGCCCTTCAAGTGGGGTAAGTTTACCTGAGCTAAAGAAAATCGCTTTAGCTTACGGGATAGCATACTATAGAATAACGGGTAAAGGAAAGCTTGTAAAAAAGATAGCAACGGTATTAGAATTAAAGGGTCCAATAATTTGTGAAGTCATGATAAATCCGGATAAGCCTCTTTTGCCGAAACTTGCCTCATACAAAAAATCCAATGGCGGCATGATGTCAAGGCCCATAGAAGACCTCGCTCCATTGCTTCCAAGAGATGAATTAAAGCAAGTAATGTTAATCAAAGAGTGGGAATTTGAGGAGGATGTATGAGCAATAAGATAATCTTTAATGAAATACCGGTGGTGATTCTTTCCGGAGGCGTAGGAATTAGGATGGGAAAGGATGAAGGCTTCATTCCAAAATCAATGGTTGAAATAAATAAACATCCGCTATTGTTTTACATAATGAGCCATTATGGCGCGTCAGGATTTAAAAGATTTATAATATGTGGCGGCCATAGAATTGACACGATAAAAAAATATGTGGTTAGGATTAAAAAAGATTATCCTGTAAGTTTGGACTGGAGAATAGAAGTAATAAATACCGGAGTTGAAAATATGACTGGTTCTAGGGTTGCCCAGATACGGGAACGTATCGGGAAATGCCCGGTTTTTTGTCTTACATATGGCGATACTATTTCTGATGTTAATTTACAGGAATTACTATCATTTCATAGTAATCAGAAGAAAATGGGCACATTGGTGGCAGTGCATCCTTCTATACGTTTTAGGATACTTGGTTTATATGGAGACGAAGATACAATAAGGGGCTTTTCGGCAAAACCGATATTGCAAAATGATTTTATCAATGGTGGTTACTATGTTTTTAATTCTACCATATTCAATCTGGATTCTTTAAAAACAGACTCGAAGTGTATTTTAGAGACTGGTGTGCTTGAGGATATTGTTTCCCAGAATGAGCTTTGCGCATACCGGCATACAGGATTTTGGCAAAATCTCGATACTGAAAGAGATCGAGAGAAGATATCCGAATGGTTAAATAAGGTGGATCAGCTTAAGCGGAAGCAAAATGCCACATGTCTAAAAAAAGGATAAATGTTTTTATTACCGGTGCCCGCGGTTTTATAGGGAAGAATCTGGTTGAATATTTGAATACTAAACATCCAGAAAAGTATTCTTTATTTTATCCCTATCATAATGATTTGGAATTATTAGATACAGCAAGGGTCTCTAAATTCATTATTACTAATAAGATTGATATTATTCTTCATTGCGCTAGCGTGGGAGGTACCCGTAAAACAGCATATGATATTGGGAAGACAGATATCATATCGAAGAATTTGCGCATATTTTTTAATTTGACGCACTCTTTGTCTATGGTCAAGCGCGTGATTAATTTTGGGACAGGCGCAGAGTATGACATGCGGCATTATAAGCCTTGTATGCCTGAAAATTACTTCGATACTTTTATTCCAGAAGATAACTATAGTTTCTCAAAGTATGTTATTGCTAAATATATTGAAAATTCAGAAAAGATCGTAAATTTAAGGCTTTTCGGCGTCTTCGGAAGATATGAAGATTATGAGTTTAAGTTTATTTCAAATTCTATTCTAAAGAATTTGTTTGGCCTGCCGATTATCATAAACCAGAATGTCTATTTTGATTATTTGTATATAAATGACTTAATGGGAATAATAGAATATTTTATAAATCATGATGCAGAGCATAAAGTTTATAATGTAGTTAACGGTAAAACCGTGGATCTAGTTACAATCGCAAATAAAATTAATAAAATTGCTAAGAGGCCATCAGAGATCATAGTTAAAAATCGGGGGTTAAACACAGAATACAGCGCGGATAATAAAAGACTCTTAGTAGAGCTAGGAGGTTTTAGATTCACTCGCCTCGATAAAGCTTTACGTGAGTTGTATTTTTGGTATAAGAAAAATATTAAAAATATCGATCCTAAAGTAATTGAGAAAGACGAATACATTAAATATTGTAGAGTGAGAAAGTAACTAAAATGAGAGAAGAAAAAATACGCAAACAGATATTAATCAAGGTAAAGGATTTCTATAAAGCTCAAAAGAAACGAAGGTTTGTTTTCAAAAAGCCCAAGATAA
>JAPLLQ010000046.1:17688-18560 GCA_026387485.1 Candidatus Omnitrophota bacterium
AAAGCCCAAGATAAATTACGCTGGCCGGGTTTATGATGAAAAGGAGCTAGTTTCGTTAGTTGATGCGTCTTTAGATTTCTGGCTTACTACTGGCAGGTATGCGGATAAATTTGAGAAGAGCCTTGCTGATTTCCTAGGAGTTAAATACTGCCTTTTGATAAATTCTGGTTCTTCGGCAAATCTTTTGGCAGTTTCTGCATTAACTTCTCCTTTGTTAAAAAGTAGGCAATTAAAACCGCAAGATGAGGTTATTACTACAGCCTGCGGCTTTCCTACTACCCTTAACCCAATTTTGCAGAATAATCTCGTGCCTGTGTTTGTTGACGTAGAACTAGGAACGTATAATATTCAGATTGAAAAAATAGAAAAAGCTATTAGTAAGAGAACAAAAGCTATATTTACTGCGCATACCCTTGGGAATCCTATAGATTGTGATTCCCTGGGGTCAAAATATAGAGGAAAGTATACTGGTACCTTTGGAGATATTTCTACTTCAAGTTTTTATCCGGCTCATCATATAACTATGGGGGAAGGCGGTGCGGTTTTGACAGACAATCCATTACTACGAAGGATAGTTATGTCTTTTCGTGACTGGGGGAGAGATTGTTGGTGCGATCCGGGAGATGATAATACCTGTAAGAGGAGATTCAGCCAGAAATTCGGTGATTTGCCTTATGGATACGATCACAAATATGTTTATTCTCATATTGGCTATAATTTGAAGCCTACTGATATGCAGGCTGCTATAGGAGTAGCACAGCTAAAGAAATTGCCGGGATTTATTAAAGCGAGAAAAAAGAATTTCGCTGTTCTTAAAAGACACTTGGAAGAATACGAAAAATATCTAATTTTACCTGATCCTACAAATAAAT
>JAPLLQ010000091.1 GCA_026387485.1 Candidatus Omnitrophota bacterium
CTCGCTGGGGAAAATCGAGCGGTGCTGCGAGAAACAAGACAAGGCAGCCGATAAAATATAAGAATGATGAAAGATCTGAAAGCTAAGATTATGGGAGTGCCGCAGGGCGCGGGCGTCTATATAATGAAGGATAAGAAAGGTGAGGTTATTTATATCGGTAAGGCTAAGTCTTTAAAAAAACGCCTGAATACTTATTTGGGAAAAGATTTATCCACTAAGACTATCGCCTTGATGAGTAGTGTTAGTGATCTTGAATATAGGGTATGCCCGAATGAAAGCCTGGCTTTATTGCTTGAAGCCAGCCTTATTCATAAGTATAAACCAATATATAATGTTTCCCTGCGCGACGATAAAAGTTTTCCTCTGGTTAAGATTAGTAACGAAGAATTCCCCGCGATTTATATTACCCGTAAAAAAGAGCAGGATGGCGGCTGTTATCTTGGGCCCTATACTAACTCCAAATTATTAAGGCAGGCCTTAAAAATTATCCGCCGTAATTTTCCTTACCGGACTTGTAGAAAAATTCCAAACAAGGCCTGTATATATTACCGGCTTAATCTTTGTCCTGCTTGCTGCATGGGAAAAATCAGCAAAAATGATTACTCGCAAATTATCGGTAATATCAGTTTAATCCTAGAGGGTTCGGTTGATACCTTGATCAAGAAGTTATCTTTTGTTATGGAAAATTATTCTAAAGATGAGAGGTTTGAAGAGTCGGCAAAGATTAGAGACCAGATTAGCGCCTTAAGCGCTATTGCCCAGTCTCAAGGAAACTTAAATAGTCGGGATGAGCTGCAGGATTTAAAAATTTTACTTAGGTTAGATAAAATTCCTCAGAGGATAGAAGTTTTTGATATTTCTAATATATCGGGGAAGGAAGCTGTTGGTTCAATGGTTAGCTTCTTTTTAGGAGAGCCGGATAAGAATAATTACCGTAAGTTTAAGATTAAAACAGTGACCGGGGTCAATGATTATGAAATGACCGCTGAAGTCCTCCGGCGCCGCTACAGCCGCCTGATTAAAGAAAATTCTACTTCACCCGACCTGATCCTTATTGACGGTGGCAAGGGGCATCTTAATACCGCGGCAGGAGAACTAAAAAAGCTAGGGTTAAAAATAGTTTTGGCAAGTATTGCCAGAAAAAATGAGCATATATACACACAGGATAAGGTTATCCCTATAAAACTGGAATCGGATACTCCGGCTTTAAATTTAATCCGTCGCCTGCGCGATGAGGCCCATCGTTTTGCCATGAGCTATCATCGGCTCTTAAGGAGAAAGAAGCTGATTGGAAGATGACTCCCTTTGCAAAAAAGGTCTATAATGTAGTAATGAAGATTCCTCTAGGCCAAGTGCGTACTTATAAATGGGTGGCGGGAAAAGCAGGTAAGCCAGGAGCTTATCAGGCAGTAGGCCAGGTATTAAAAAATAATCCTCTACCGCTAATTATTCCTTGCCATCGCGTAGTAAAGAGTAATAATATATTAGGCGGGTATATCTTTGGTAAAAAGCTTAAGCAATCAATTTTAGAATGGGAAAAGGAGTTTAAAAAGTGCTTAGCGAACAAAGGATAAGGGCGGTTTTGTTCTATCTAAGCGTCGCGGTATTTGTTACCGGCCTGCCTTTTATTTTGTCTTTTGCTTTAGGATATAAGCTTGATTCGCGCACTCTTAAATTTACAAAGACCGGATTGATCAGTATAAGGACTCAACCGCAAGGCGCCGATATTTATCTGGAAGGAAAGTTACTTGGCCAAAAAACCCCGGTAACCATTGGCGAGCTTCTTCCTGGCCTATATAACCTAAGGGTAGAACTTGAGAATTATTATCCCTGGGTAGCCCAGGTTAATGTCCAGCCGCGTAAAGTCAGCCGTTTTGAAAAGATTATTCTTTTTCCTTTAAGGCCGCTTGTTAAGCAATTAAATAAAGAAAGGATCTCCTGGGCCTGGGTAGATAGGGAGAATAGCCGGATTTATTACCTTAACCGTCAGGAAAATATAGTTTACGAATCTAACTTGGAGGGTGATAATTTTCAAGAGATTGCCCGGCTCCCAGGAGATTTTACTTTTCCGATAAGGGAGCTAAAGGTTTCTCCGGACCAAGAGAAGATACTTCTTTACAATAAGCACCAGATTGCCATAGTCTATTTACAGCCGGAGAATGGCCTTGCTTATACTGAACCACCGCTTATCCTGGAGTATCCCCAACGCCTGATAACCCATGTTTTCTGGCATTCGGATAGTTACCATTTTATACTGGTTACGGACAGAAAGATTGAGGCCGGGGAAGCTAAGCCCGGGTCAGGGATGGTTAGCTTGATGAATTTAAACAAGAAGACAGGCAGTGTTTTCTATGACGTAAATAAAGATACTCTTTATTTCCTGGATTCACAGGTCGCGCCCGATGGCCTGCTTTATGAAAATGCCTACAAGTTAGAATTAAACAGTAGGTTTTATCCATTTCAGGAATTAATAAAATTTCGGCAGAATGCAAAACCAGAATAGAGCCAAGAGAATATTGGAGATTATCCCCGGAGCATTATCTTGGGGGATTATTATTTCGCTCATTTTTTTAGCTTTTACTAACCCGATTACCTGCGCGGTTATAATTATAATCTTTGATTTCTACTGGATTATCCGTACCGGTTATCTAACTACGCTTTTAGTCATGGCTCACCATAAACTTTACCGCCAGAAAGACAGGAACTGGTTAGCCGAATGCCGTGATTTAGGGAAACTATATCAACTGGTTATTTTCCCGGTATACAAAGAAGGCCTGGATATATTAAGGCCTTCATTAAAAGCGCTTAAGGATTGCAATTATCCCAAAGAGAGGACGGTTGTAGTTTTAGCTTTTGAGGAGCGTAACCCCAAGGCAAGAGAGAATGCCGCGTTTCTTGAAAAGGAATTTAAAGAAGGTTTTTTTGGCTATCTTTCTACTTTTCACCCCGACGGCATAAACAAAGAAGCCCAGACTAAAGGGGCTAATGCTACTTGGGCTGCCAAGAAAGCCAAAGAGTTCTTAAATACTCGGGGCATTAAAGATGAGGATGTTATTGTTTCCTGTTTTGACGCTGATACCTGTGTGGCAAGAGAGTATTTTGGTTGTTTAGCATACCATTTCCTATCCTCCGATAAACCGCATCAAGCAAGTTACCAGCCGATACCGGTTTACAATAATAATATCTGGCAGGCGCCTTCTTTTGCCCGTCTGGTAGAGATCAGTTCATCTTTCTGCCAGATGATTGAAAGTATGCGCTTGGAAAAATTCGTTACTTTTTCCAGCCACAGTATGAGTTTTAAGACTCTAGTCGATATAGGATATTGGCCGGTAGATATGATTTCCGATGACTCAGTTATCTATTGGAAAGCCTTTCTTTTCTATAAAGGCGAATACCGCGTCGTGCCTATGTACATAACCGTCTCTATGGATGTGGCTTATGCCAGTAACCTTTTTAAGACGATCAAGATTCAGTATAAACAAAAGAGAAGGTGGGCTTGGGGGGTTGAGAATTTTCCGTTTTTAGTCAGCGGTTTTTTAAATGGAAGCCAGGTGCCGTTACTAAAAAAAATAAGAAGAACATTCCAGCTTTTAGAGAGCCATGTTACCTGGGCAGTCTGGGCAATTATACTGGTTCTTATCGGCCCGCTTCCGATTATGATTACCTTTCTCCTC
>JAPLLQ010000015.1 GCA_026387485.1 Candidatus Omnitrophota bacterium
AAGTTTATAAAGAGGATATCAAACCGAATTTAAAGAAAGGCAAAGCGCTTTGTTTTTCCCACGGTTTCAAGATCCGCTTTAAACAGATTAAACCTCCGAAGAATGTGGATGTATTCATGATTGCTCCCAAAGGCCCGGGCGCATTAGTCCGGCGGATGTACGAAGAGGGTAAAGGCGTGCCGTCGCTGATAGCGGTATTTCAGGATGCTACAGGCCAGGCAAAACAATTAGCCTTAGCTTACGCCAAGGCAATTAAGTCTACCACTGCCGGCGTAATTGAGACTACTTTTGACGAAGAGACCGAAACTGATCTTTTCGGCGAACAGGCAGTGCTTTGCGGCGGAGTTACAGAGTTAATCAAGGCTGGTTTTGATACTTTAGTTGAAGCAGGCTATCAACCACAGATTGCTTATTTTGAAGTTTTACATGAACTAAAATTAATCACCGATTTAATCCAGGAAAAAGGGATATCCGGGATGCGCCGGGGGGTTTCCAATACCGCTTGTTACGGCGACGTAACCCGTGGCCCGATGATTATTACCGCAAAAACCCGTAAGACAATGAAGAAGATCCTTAAGGATATCAAGAGCGGAAAATTTGCCCGTGAATGGATTAAAGAGAATGAGACTGGAAGGCAGAATTTTAATAAGCTTCTTTCTGAAGGTGATAATCATATGATTGAAAAAGTCGGGAAAGAATTGCGTGAGATGATGCCTTGGATGAAAAAACAGTAGATAGTAGTTAGTAGGTAGTATGTAGGGGAGAGTATGGAGAAGATAATTATATTTGATACGACATTGCGCGATGGAGAGCAGGCGCCCGGTGCATCCTTAACTGCCCAGGAGAAGCTAGAGATTGCCTTTCAATTAGAAAAATTAGGCGTGGATGTAATTGAGGCGGGTTTTCCAATCGCTTCTCCAGGAGATTTTCAGGCAGTAAGTGATATCTCTAAGAGGATAAAAAATAGCGCTGTTTGCGGTTTAGCCAGGTGTTTAAAACAGGATATTGAGGCAGCAAACAATGCCCTTAAAATCGCAAGGCATCCGCGGATACATATATTTTTAGCAACTTCTAAGATTCACCTGGAATATAAATTTAAAAAACCCGAAGAGGAAATTTTTGCTTTAGCCAAACAGGCAACAAAACTCGCCCGCAGGCTCTGTGATGATATTGAATTTTCCCCTGAAGACGCCACCCGCTCGGAGCGCTCATTTCTTTACCGGGTCATTGAGGCGGTTATTGATCAGGGTGCCCGGACGATCAATATTCCGGATACTGTCGGCTATAGCTATCCGCAGGAAGTTTATTCCCTGATTACTGATATAAAAAATAATGTCCCCAATATCAATAAGGCAGTTATTGCTATACACTGTCATGATGATTTAGGTATGGCGGTGGCTAATTCTCTCTCCGCAGTTTTAGCCGGAGCGCGGCAAGTGCATTGCACTATTAACGGGATCGGAGAGCGGGCAGGAAATGCGTCATTAGAAGAGATAGTTATGGCAATTAAAACCCGCAAAGACGCCTTCATTAATCTCTATACGCAAATAAAAACTAAAGAACTTTTTCCTACTTCGCGCTTAGTAAGTAATTTGACTGATTTTATTGTTCCGCCTAATAAAGCTGTGGTAGGTAGGAATGCTTTTGCCCATGAATCCGGGATCCATCAGGACGCGGTTTTAAAGAAAAAAATCACCTATGAGATTATGGATCCTCATGATGTCGGTATCTCCGAGAGCCAGCTGGTTTTGGGAAAACATTCCGGCCGGCATGCCTTTAGATCAAGGTTAGAGGCACTAGGTTTTCATCTCAATGATGAACAATTGAATAAAGCCTTTATAAGATTTAAGGAAGTAGCGGATAAAAAGAAAGATATCTTTGACGATGATTTAAGGATTATTGTTGAGGATGAAATAAGAGTAGTCAAGCCGATCTGGCAGTTGGAGAGTTTTGAGGTTAATTCCGGGACAAAAATCAAGCCTAAGGCGCTGGTTACAGTAAATAAAAAGGGTAAGAAGCTTAATAGTGTTTCTTCCGGTGATGGCCCGGTAGACGCAGTTTTCAAGGCGATAGATAAAATTACCGGTTATAATGCAAAACTGGAAGATTTTCGTCTGGAAGCGGTTACTTCCGGAAAAGATGCCTTGGGACAAGTAAGCCTTAAACTAAAAATTAAAGATAAGGTTATCAGCGGCCGCGGTTCAAGTACTGACATAATTGAAGCAGCGATAAGGGCGTATCTTAATGCGGTAAATAAGTTAGAGACTAAATGACCCCTAACCGAACTTATGGCTTAATCGGTTTTCCGGTTAGGCACAGCCTCTCGCCTTTAATACATAATGCCGCATTCTCCCACCTTAAGCTTAAAGCCAGATATAAATTATTTGAAGTAAGCCCAAAAGAATTAGGCGATTTTTTAAAATCACTTTCTAATAATAATATCTCTGGACTGAATGTTACAATCCCTTATAAAGAGGCAGCCTTAAAATATCTGGATACTAAAGATAATGCGGTAAAGGTAATCGGCGCGGCTAATACTATTCTGGTTGACAGAAAAAAAAGACTAAAAGGATTTAATACCGATTATCTGGGTTTTAGCAGGCATCTTACCGAGTTGAAAGTAAAACCTAAACGGGTAGCTATTATCGGAGCTGGCGGCGCGAGCAGAGCAGTAGCCTTTGCTTTAGCCAAAAAAAGGGCTCAGGAAATCACCGTATTTGATATTGATACATTCCGTAGCATATCATTAGTAAAAAGGTTTTATGATTTATTCCCTAAGACCAAATTCAAGGCTGTAGCTAAAATCGAAGAGCTGGATATGCCTAACCAAGATTTATTGATTAATGCTTCTGGCGTCGGAATGAAAGATGCAGATCCTTGTTTAATTAAAGAAGGAATGTTGCATAAGGATTTATTTGTTTACGACTTAATTTACAATCCTGTTCAGACTAAACTATTAAGGTTGGCAGAAGAAAATGGATGTCTCTGGGCTAATGGTTTAGGCATGCTTTTATATCAGGGGGTATTATCCTTTGAACACTTTACCGGGAAAAGCGCGCCAATTAAAATAATGAAAGAGGCATTAGAAAAAGGAGCGAAAAAGCTATGATCGCCAAAATAATTGCATTTATTTTTGGTTCAGTTGTGGGGAGTTTTTTGAATGTTTGTATCCACCGGATGCCTAAGAGTGAATCAGTAGTCTGGCCGCGCTCGCATTGTCCCAAGTGCCAGAAGCGTATTCCCGGTTATGATAACATACCTTTTATCAGTTTCATCCTTTTAAAAGGAAGATGCCGTTTCTGTAAAGAGAAAATTTCCTTGCGCTACCCTTTAGTCGAGCTTCTTACTGCTATAATCTTTGTTTTATTCTTTAGCCGTTACGGCCTAAGTTATGATTTCTTTTTCTATTTAGTTTTAGCAGGCGGCCTGATCATCGCTACTTTTGTGGATATCCCGCATCGGATTATCCCCGATGAGGTTTCCGTGGGAGGGATGATTATAGGTTTTATTTTAAGTTCGGTAAGGGGTGTAGATATTAATCCGCTGGCTTTTAGTTTTAAACCAATGCTTCATTCCTTTTTTGGTATTATTGTTGGAGGAGGCGTGATTTATCTAACTGGTTGGTTATTTGACCTGGTTTACTTTAAACTGCTTAAAAAACCGCCTATTCAGGGAGAGACTGAATCTATGGGCGGAGGGGATATCAAACTCTTAGCGATGATCGGTGCATTTTTAGGCTGGCAGCGGGTTCTGGTAACCTTCTTTATCGCTCCATTCTTCGGCGCGGTCATCGGTATAATCACCCTGCTTACCAAGAAAGACCACACTATTCCTTACGGCCCGTTTCTTTCTTTAGCAGCCTTAATTTCCATATTCTATTCAGATAAAATAATACGTTTAGTTTTTCCTTAATAGAAGATGCCGCAATTTAAAGAGCCCGCATTATCCCTGGTTAAAAAAAGAGCCGGGGTATTAATCCCTTTATTCTCCGTCTATTCCAAAAATAGTTTCGCTATCGCTGATTTTTCGGATTTAAAGCTGGTTATTGACTGGCTTAGGGTTACCGGAAATTCCATACTCCAATTTTTACCGATGAATGAAATGGGGCAGGTATTCTGCCCCTATGATTCTTTGAGTTCATTTGCCTTGGAGCCACTTTATATATCCCTACTTGACCTGCCATTACCCAAAGGCAAATCCTTAAAAAGACAAATCGAAAATCTTAAAGTAAATCTGGCCGATTCCAAGTCCTATACGGATTATACGGTGAAAGAGGAGAAGATCCGGCTTTTATGGGAGATTTTCCTAATTAGTGATTATGCTCAATCCGCTGATTTTAAAAATTTTAGAGAAGAAAATAGTTATTGGTTAGCAGATTTTTCTTTATATAAGGTCTTAAAAAGTTTAAATAAGAATACTGCTTGGTATGATTGGGAGGATAGTTTTAAGAATAGGGATAAAGATGCTCTTAAGAAGATTCAAGGGGAGTATCCTCAAGAGATTAAATTTCAGGAATGGTTACAGTGGCAGCTCTATGAACAATTCAAGGGTATTAAGGAATACGCGAAAACAAAAAAAGTATTTTTAAAAGGGGATTTACCGATTTTGGTTTCCCGCGATAGCGCTGATGTTTGGGCCTATCCGGAATTCTTCAGGTTAGAATTTTCCGCCGGAGCGCCACCGGATATGTATTGTGCCAAGGGCCAGCGCTGGGGGGCGCCGACTTATAATTGGGATAGAATTGCTTCTGAAGGATACAGGTATTTAAAGGAAAAACTAAAATTTAGCCAGAATTTCTACGATATCTTAAGGATAGACCATGTGGTGGGGTTATTCCGTATCTGGAGTATTCCTTATAATGAGCCCTTAGAGAATCAGGGGTTGAATGGATTCTTTGACCCGGCTGATCAGGCTTTATGGCTAGAGCATGGCAGGGAGATTTTAAGGGTAATGCAGGAGAATACCAAGATGTTTTTATGTGCTGAGGATTTAGGTGTAATCCCTCAGGTCTGCACTGATATTTTAAAAGAATTCGGCATCCCCGGTAATGATGTGCAGCGTTGGGCCAAGGACTGGAAGATAAAACACGACTTTCTTAAGCCACAAGATTTTCGTCGGCTTTCTGTAGCTATGCTTTCAACCCATGATACTACAAATTGGCCGGCTTGGTGGGAGAATGAAGCCGGGACAGTGGATCAGGCACTCTTTATCAGAAAATGCAGTGACCACCGCCAGATAAATTTTATTACGGTTAAAGATAAGTTATTTGATCCGGTTTGCTCCAAATACGGTAGGTTGCGTTGGCAAGAATCTATTGATTCAGTTGAGAAATTAGTAAAGGGACTGTCCCCGCAGGGGACTCTCCCTAAAGAGTATTTAGCGGATTTTATTGATCTATATGAGAATAGTTTTAGGGAGAAGGAGAAACTCTGGAAAGATTTTGGGTTAAGCGGCCCGATGCGCGAGAAGTGCGATAAGGAAATTATGCTGGTTGCCTTGAAGCTAAGCCTGGACACAAATTCGTTATTCTGCATCAATACCATATTTGACTGGCTGTATATCGCAGGCCTATTGCCCGGCGATCCCTACCAATACCGGATTAATACTCCTGGCACAGTTAGCAGCAAAAACTGGTCCTTAAAAATCCCTCTATCCCTTGAAGAATTACTGAAGCATAAAGTCAATAAAGAGATCCGTAGCATGATTACTGCTTCAGGAAGAATA
>JAPLLQ010000124.1 GCA_026387485.1 Candidatus Omnitrophota bacterium
TCACCATCTGATTGAGGCTTTTAAGGCCACATTAGAAGAAGTTGTTCAGGCGGATCTGGTTATTCATGTTTTAGACGCGGCTAATCCGCAAATATACGAACATAACAAAGCCGTGCTTGGAGTATTAAAAGAGCTGGGCATTGGCGAGAAACCGCTAATTACCGTTTTAAATAAAATAGACCTCTTGGAGGATAAGTTGTGGCTGGGAAGGATCTGTCAGGATTTTATTAACCCGGTGCCTATTTCGGCTAAACTAAAAGAAAATATCAGTTCTCTTTTAGAAAAGATCCAGGAAAATTTCTCTAAAAGAATGCAACGTCTTGAGATCTTAATCCCTCATCACCGGATGGATTTAGTGGATATATTTTACCGAAGAGGCAAAGTAGAAGAGATAAGGTACCTACAAAAAGGCATAAAAGTTAAAGTTAACCTACCCAAGCCGCTAGCCGAGAAGATACTGCAGATTACGGAAGTAGTAAAACTTCAATAATCTTAAGATATCTGATTGACAAGCTTAAAATTTATGCTAAAATTAAATCCTTTAGCAGTCTTGTATTGAGAGTGCTAATGTTTTTAGGTTGGGTTGATTAATAAGGCTAAGATTATGATAAAGACAATTGACCGGGAGCCAAGAAGAAAAGCTATTTTGGGGGCGACAATCAATAAGTATATCCGTGAGGCTGTGCCGGTTGCCTCCGATGATATCGCCGATCACTTTGATTTAAGCTCGGCAACTATTCGCAATATCTTCGTTGAGCTTGAGGATTCCGGTTATCTTATGCATTCGCATACTTCAGGAGGAAGGATCCCTACTGAAAAAGGTTACCGTTATTACGTAGATTTTTTACTTTCCCAGATGCAACTAATGGATGGAGAAAAGAAACAGATCATTAAAGAATACAAAAAAGAGATCAAGCGTTTAGAGGATGCCTTGGAGGAGACCTCTGAGTTAATCTCTCAGACTACGCATTACGCCGGGATTGTTTCCTTTTTAGAATGGCAGGATAAGATATTTTATAAAGGTTTAAGCCGTATCTTGGAGCAACCGGAGTTCAAAGATACAGAAAAGATACGCCTTTTGGTTAAGCTTATTGAGGATAAACAGCATCTTCTGGAGATTATCAACCGTGATTTTAATGGCAAGGTTAAGGTTTACATCGGAGGCGAATTAGGGCTCCCGGAAATGGTAAGTTGTTCTTTGGTAGTTTCAAGTTACCGTTGTAAAAATAAACCGCAAGGAAGGATTGCGGTTTTAGGCCCGGTGCGTATGGAGTATAATCATATTATTCCTACCCTGGAGTATATCTCTGATGTATTTAGCCAAGCCCTGGAGAATATTTAAGTATGGATGAACCGAAACAGAATAATAAAGAAGAAGACAAGAGCGTAATTTTAATAGAATCCGAATACCTCAAATTAAAAGAGGATGCCGCCAAGGCGCAAGAATTCTCTGAGAAGCTGCTCAGGCTGCAAGCGGATTTTGAAAATACGCGTAAACGTATTGAAAGAGAGAAGCAGGAATTTGTTAAATTTGCCAACGAAGGGATTATCTTGGAGCTTTTGAATGTTTTAGATGATTTAGAGCGTACAGTAAATTTGGCTGAGAACCATAAACAAGATTTACCGGCATTTTTAAAAGGAGTAGAGATGATTTTAGCCCATTTATATGAAATGCTTAAAGAGTATGGCGTAAAGCCGGTTGAGGCAGAAGGCAAAATATTCGACCCGCATTGCCATGAGGCATTGATGCAGGTTGAAAACAAGGATTTACCGGAGCAGACAATAGTTGAGGAATTACAAAAAGGTTACTTATTGAATGATAGGATAATTAGGACGGCAAAAGTGAAAGTTTCTAAAAAGTAAGATCCCTCGTCCGACTGCGGTGGACTCGGGATCAATTTCCGACTAGGAATAGCGGGAAATTGAGGAGGTGTAAGATGGCAAAAGTTATAGGTATTGATTTGGGAACTTCAAATTCAGCAGCAGCAGTTATGGAAGGTGGCAGGCCGGTGATCATTCCTTCTGCCGAAGGAGCGGGGGTTGCTTCAGGAAAGGCTTTTCCCTCTTATGTTGCTTTTACTAAAGATGGGCAGCGTTTAGTCGGCGAGCCAGCCAGGCGCCAGGCAGCAATAAACGCTGAAGGCACAATTCAGGCAGCTAAACGTAAAATGGGGACGGACTTTAAATTTAAAGTCTTCGGTAAAGAATATACTCCACAGCAAATCTCAGCGTATATCCTGCAGAAAATAAAGCAGGATGCTGAA
>JAPLLQ010000037.1:0-1200 GCA_026387485.1 Candidatus Omnitrophota bacterium
AGCTAAAAGAAAATAACATAGATTTAATTGTCCTGGCCGGATTTATGCGGATCTTAAGCTCGGGGTTCGTTAATGCCTACCGGGGCCGGATTATCAATATTCATCCAGCGCTCCTACCTTTCTTTAAAGGCGAAGAGGGGATAAAAGATGCTTTTAATTACGGGGTCAAGGTTACCGGTGTAACCGTGCATTTTGTAGATGAGGAGATGGACCACGGAGCGATAATTTTGCAGAAAGAGATAAGGATAGAGGAATCCGATACCTTGGAATTGTTGGAAGCTAAGATTCATAAGGTCGAACATAAACTTTATCCCGAAGCAATTAAATTATTTGCTGAAGGAAGGTTAAAGATTGAAGGAAGAAAAGTAAGAATAATTAGTCGGTAGCTTTTGCCAGGACTGCTGCCCGGTTCATGATAATTTTGTTATTGGTCGCTAAATTATTGATCTCCGCGATGGAAAAATTATTAAATCCGTAGGTTTTTATAGTGTTAGTAATAATTTTGAGTACTTCTTTGTCAATATCCGCATTTTTTCCTACCTCAGGTTTCTGAAATTTTAATTTAATCCGGTACTCTATCTGCTTGGTAATAAATTCATTTAGGCTAATATTTTTGTAATCCAGGCTGGTTCCCTCCCGGTCGCCGATTATCTCCGGTTTTATTTCTACATCCTGTATATCGCGGTGTTGGTATTCATCCCATGATATAAGGCCATAGGAGACTTTTTTTAAATCTAGGTGATGTGATGTTTCCAGTATTACCAAACCGTTTTTTATATCAGCGGTAACTACACAGAATATCTGAGGTTCTGTTCTTTTTAATCTTTCCGTACTGAAAATCACTCGGCTTAAAACTTTCCAAACATTACGTATTTTTTCCAACGCATCTTTATTATATTTAACTTCCTGTTGTTTTTCCTGCTCAGGAATGGCTTTGATCAGGTATTCTACTTTAAGTAAACCATCTTTAAGGCTGACCGTATTCTGTTCCAGCGAAAATCTCTCGGTATATTTCTTATTTTTATCAGATTCCTCGGTTTTAGTTACCAAATCTTCAAGGGGCAGGTAGACCCAGAGGGTTGAGCCGACTAACCGGGATTTTACATCCATCTTGTATTCTTTTTTACAGATATTCCGGATAGCCTGATCAATATTCTCTTTGAGGTAGGTAGGCTGAGTAGATGAAGAGCAGCCGGATAA
>JAPLLQ010000037.1:1224-11935 GCA_026387485.1 Candidatus Omnitrophota bacterium
AACAGAAGGCCGGGTCTTACCGAATTCCTTGAAAATCGCATCAATCTCGTCATAATTGAGTTCTTCTTTAGCAACCAGTTCCTTAGCTAAACGGTCCATCAGCAGCTCTTCTTTCTTTAGCAGGTCCGTAATTTCATTAAGGCAGGTCTGCAGTATATACTGGACATCTTTATCTAAGGTAGCTTTTGTTTCCTCCGAGATGTTTTTATCTAATTCCCAATTACCGAGCAGCCCGGATTTTCCCATTCCGCAGATCCAGACCATTTGACGGGCATAATACATGGCAGTTGAGAAATCCTGATATACGCCGTTGGTGGTAGCGTTATATTTTATCTTTTCAGCGGCATAAGAACCCAGGCTTATTTTTATCTGGCTGGTTAATTTATTGGAGTCCTGAATAAAGGTATCTTCTCTTTCGGGAGTCCAAGTTACTCCTCCGGTGGGGCCGCGGGGAGTAATCGTGACTTTAAAAACATCCTGGGATGGAGCAAAGAAATAAGTAGTGATTGCATGGCCTGCTTCATGGTAGGCGATCTGCCATTTTTCTTTGTCGCTTAGTTTAATTCTGCGTTTAATACCTAAAGCATTCCTCTCCCTGGCATCATCGATTTCTTTCATCGAAATAAGCATTTTGTTGTTGCGTACGGCGATTAAAGCTGCCTCCCGGACGATATTGGCGATATCCGCAGGCGTGCTACCGACGCTTATGCGCGCCAAGCGGTCGATTTTAACATTCTGTGGGTCGTATTGAACTGTCCCTAAATAGTAGGAGAAGAGTTTTTCCCTGTCCTCAAGATTAGGCCGGTCAACATAGATCTTGCGGTCAAATCTTCCCGGCCTAAGCAGCGCTTCATCGAGAACTTTCTCTGGAGCGTTAGTTGCGCCGATAAGTATAATGTTGCAATCTTTTTCTTTCAGGCCGTCTAACTCAACTAAGAGTTGGTTTAAGGTTGTGTTGTGTTCGGTAGTTCCGCCAAAGCCCCTGTCCATAGCCCGCTGGGCGCCTACGGCGTCAATTTCATCGATGAAAATAATGCAGCCGCCCTCTAATTCTGCTAATTGGCGCGCCTGTTTAAAGAGGCTACGGATTCTGCCGGCACCTACGCCGACAAACATCTCCACAAACTCTGAGCCTGACATGGATATGAAGGGTATTTTTGATTCTGTAGCAATAGCTTTAGCCAGATAAGTTTTTCCGCAACCCGGAGGCCCCAGCATAAGGATGCCGCGTAGGATTTTTCCTCCGATACGCTGCAGTTCAGCCCGGTCCTTGATTAACTTTACTACTTCCGAGGCTTCTTGTTTCGCTTCATCCATACCGATAACATCATTCCAGCTTATTCCTATAGTTTTTCCGGAGACGGATTTTTTGGTAGTCTGGGAGAATGAAGATGCCCCGCGTTTAAAATAGAGCCAATACATTAAATAGGTGTAAACAAACCCGAAGATTAAGGCCATAATAATTTGCAGATATAACTGTAAAGGGATCATTGCCAGCTGTGATTGCCTAAGATAGGATTCGGATTCGTTCCAGGCCCGCATACCGATTACAACTAAAACGAAAAGGGATATGCCTAAAGCAAGCAAACCAATGATTATTAGGAATTTTAACCAGTGTAATTTCCAATAGAATTTAACTTTTTTCCAATTCATAACTTCTCCTTAATTTTTTGCTTCTTTAATTAGTTAAGATAACACAAGGCATTATATTAGTCAACCTTTTTTAAGAAGAGGGCAGTGGCTTATTTTTCTTGACGCCGCAGGGCTTCTGTGTATAATATAGCTTCCCATCAAAAATATCAATCATAATTGAGGAGAAGAAGCAATGGCAAAAGTTAAAAAAGTTGTAGCTCGTGAAATTCTGGATTCCCGTGGTAACCCTACTGTAGAGGTAGACGTAATTTTGGATAACGGCATATTGGGTCGGGCAGCTGTTCCTTCCGGAGCTTCCACCGGAGAAAACGAGGCCTTAGAATTGAGAGATGGTGATAAGAAGAGATATTTAGGTAAAGGGGTATTAAAAGCGGTTGGTAATGTTAATACCGTAATTGCCTCTAAAATAAAGGGCTTAGCCCCTGATTTTAACAAGATAGATGCCTTGCTTATTAAATTAGATGGAACCGAGAATAAAGCCAATCTTGGCGCTAACGCGATTTTAGGCGTATCTATGGCTGTGGCAAAAGCCGCGGCATTATCCAAGAAGCAGCCGCTATATAAATTTTTAGGTGGAGAAAAAGCTAAAATCCTACCTGTGCCGTTGATGAATATTCTAAATGGCGGATTGCATGCGGATAATAATTTAGATATTCAGGAATCTATGATTATGCCGGTTGGCGCGCCAACTTTTAGCGAGGCACTACGTATGGCAACCGAAGTTTTTCATAATTTAAAATCTCTGCTTAAGTCTAAAAAACTTTCTACTTCCGTGGGTGATGAGGGCGGCTTTGCCCCAAACCTTACCTCTAACCACGAGGCTTTGGATTTAATTATTCAGGCGATTGAAAAGGCCGGTTATAAACCGGGTAAAGATGTATCAGTAGCATTAGACTGCGCAGCGAGCTCCTTCTGTAAAGAGGGAAAATATACTTTTGAAAATTCCCAGAAGAGCTCCACAGATTTAATTCAGATATCGGCCTCTCGGAGCATGATTGGTCGGGTTGGCAGGAGATGACGAGAAAATTAGGCGAGAGGCTTCAATTAGTCGGCGACGACATCTTTGTTACTAACCCTAAAATATTCAAGAAAGGTATTGCGGAAAAAATCGGCAATGCTATACTAATAAAAGTAAACCAAATTGGTTCGCTCTCTGAGACTATTGAAGCAATCAACATTGCCAAAAAGAATAAATATAAAGCGATCATTTCTCACCGTTCAGGAGAAACCGAAGATACAATTAGCGCCCATTTAGCTGTGGCTTGTGGCTGCGGTCAGATCAAAACCGGCTCTCTCTCGCGCACAGACAGGACCTGCAAATATAACGAGCTTTTAAGAATTGAAGAAGAATTAGGTTCCAGGGCGGTTTATTACGGGGCGCTTTGGAACAAATAAATGTTTTCCACATTTAAAAAAGCATTTTGGCTTCTGGGGGTTGGAATTCTTTTCCTGGTTCTTTTCCTCCCTGGTTTTAGCAAATTTCAAGAGTTAAGGGATAAGAACCGTGATTTAGAATATAAAATTAAGCGCCTTAATGTTGAAAATGCTCTTTTGCAGGAAGAGTTAAAGAAGATAGCAAGGGATCCTGATTATCAGGAAAGAATCGCCCGGGAGAAGATGGGGGTAGTGAAGAAAGGCGAAATTCCCATTAAGATTATCCGGGAGAAGAAGAAAATTTTTTAGCGTTGTCAGCGCTAAAATTGCGACAACAATAAAATTGTTCTTTAAGAAAATTTCGCGGGGTGGAGCAGCCTGGTAGCTCGCAAGGCTCATAACCTTGAGGTCGATAGTTCAAATCTATCCCCCGCAACCAGATAAAATTTTCCAGGTTTAGATTTAGGGAAATGGCAAATTTGAGAAGCCGTATAATTTAAAAGACGAATATCAATAAGGAGAGAAAAATGTATATTTCTATCATTTTATTCACTTTTATCCTTGCATTCCTTGTAGACATTTCAATAAATATGCGTCGGGTGAATAATAATCTAGTTGCATTATTGAATAAATATAATGATCTTCATAAGGTTCCAAAGGTTTAATTAACCTTTGGTTTAAAGATCGTTATTTTTTTTAAAAGCCCACCAAAATTAGGTGGGTTTTTTTGCCAAAAACCCTTGAAAAAACCCTTCCGCTATGGTAATTTAAATCTCTATGGAAAAATTTTGGAGATTTAAAGATAACTCTGGAAGTTTTGAATTTCCGGCAGCAGATAAGATTAAAACTTTATATTTTCCGCTCTGTAACCAGCACCTTATGTCCTCTATTACTCCGGATCTGCATGGCGATATTAAGGCAGGCCAAAATTCCTTTCTTATGCCGCCGGTTTCCCGCATTGATTTATCTACTTCAAAAGCATCCCGTAATTTCTGGATTTATATTGACAAAAATAAAATCTGGTCGGCAACCGGAGTATCAAAGGATTTAAAGCAGATTAAAGAAGATCATTTTAATCTGTCAGCAGGCCTGCTCTGGCATAGAATAGAAAGAGAAAATGTAAAGGTAGGCCTTAAAAGCGAAATTCTTTCTTTTGTCCCGGCCTCAGGGGAGCCAATTGAAATAATGCAGGTCAAGCTTACCAATATTTCAGGGAAGAAAATTCAATTTATCCCTACTGCCGCAATTCCTATCTATGCCCGGGGTGTGAATAATATCCGCGACCACCGCCAGGTTACCTCTCTTCTGCAGCGCCTGAGTTTGCATAAATTCGGAGTAATCTCTAAACCAACACTTTCTTTTGACGAATCCGGCCATAAGCCGAATAAAACTTATTTTTTTATCCTGGGTTGGGATGAAAAAGGCAAGGCGCCGGACGAGATATATCCGACGCAGGAGATGTTTTGTGGAGAATCAGGGGACCTGGAAGCGCCGGAGAGTATTTTGGAAAATAGGCTTTCTACAAAAGAAAATATTCAAGGCAGAGAAGCAATGGGAGCTCTGCGTTTTAAAAGTATTGGATTAACTCCGGGAAAATCCTATTCTTATATCATTGTAATGGGTATTACCGAAAATAATGCCGATATTGCCAAGATAATCAATAAATTTAAAAGTTTAAGTAAGGTGAAGGTCTCGCTTGAGCATACGAAAAAATTCTGGATTGAAAAATCCCAGGGTTTGAATTTATTTACGGGAAATGAAGAATTTGATAATTGGTTTCGCTGGGTGAGTATCCAGCCGGTTTTAAGGAAGATCTTCGGGTGTTCTTTTCTACCGGATTTTGATTATGGTAAAGGAGGGCGCGGCTGGCGCGATTTATGGCAGGATTGCTTAGGGCTTATTTTAAGCGAACCCAAAAAGATACGCCCAACTTTACTTAATAATTTTTCCGGGGTAAGGATAGATGGTTCAAATGCTACGATTATCGGTAAGAGTCCGGGCGAATTTATCGCTGACCGTAATGACATACCCAGAGTCTGGATGGATCACGGGGTATGGCCTCTTTTAACTACCGAGTTATATATAAATAAAAGCGGGGACAGGAATATTCTTTTTGAAAAAACTTCTTATTTTCAGGATAAGCATGTTTGGCGTTCACGCAGAATTAATTACAATTGGAAGCCCTGTGATTATAAAGGTAGTATCTTTGAACATTTGTTATTGGAGAACCTGACGCAGTTTTTTAATGTCGGGCCCCATAATCATATCCGCTTGGAAGGCGCGGATTGGAATGATGGTTTGGATATGGCTAATGAAAACGGCGAGAGCGTGGCATTTAGCTGTATGTATGCAAGCAATTTAAGGAAGTTGGCGCAATTACTGCAAGATTCTAGCAGAAAAGAAATCAAAATTTTTGCCGAGTTTAAAATCCTGCTTAGACCATGTAATTATAATAATATAAAAGCCAAACAAAAAATACTTGAAGAATATTTTGCCCGGGTCGAAAATGGAGCCAGGGGTGAGATTATTTCAGTAGATTGTTCCCGGCTTATTAAGGATTTAGAGGCAAAAGCGGACTGGATGAGCGAGCATATACGAAAAACAGAGTGGGTATCCGAAGGTTTCTTTAACGGTTATTACGATAACAAGAAAAAAAGAGTTGAGGGGAAAATTAAAGGCAAGGTAAGGATGATGCTTGCTTCGCAAGTTTTTGCGGTTATGTCAGGCGTGGCAGAGGACTGGCAGGTTAAAAAAATCATTGCTAGCGTTGAAAAATACCTTTTTGATAAGAAGCTCAGAGGGTATCACCTAAATACTGATTTTGAGCAAGAGCGGCACGATTTAGGCCGGGCGTTTTCTTTTGTTTACGGGGATAAAGAAAATGGAGCGATATTCAGCCATATGGTAGTGATGTATGCCTATGCCCTTTATAGCCGCGGGTTTAGCCAGGCTGGGCACCGGGCTTTGGATTTACTCTATAATCTGGCAATAAATTCTGCACAGTCTAAGATTTACCCTTGTCTTCCGGAGTATTTTAACTCTCAAGGCCGGGGGATGTATTCGTATCTAACCGGCTCAGCCAGCTGGTTTATCCTTACCGTGCACTCCTTTCCTTACTAGCCAGAGCCTAAATTATTATTTGCCAAAGCCATATCTTTTTGATATAATACACCCTTCAAAAGCATAAGGAGTATTCATGATTGAACGTTATAGCCTTCCCAGAATGTCCGCAATATGGCAGGAGGAGTTTAAGTTTAAGACTATGCTTGCCATTGAGATACTCGCCTTAGAAGCTCTAGCCAAACAAAAAAAAGTCCCTTTACCCGCAGTAAAAAGAATCAAGCAGAAAGCCAAATTTAATTTAAAACAAATTAAGAAGATTGAAGAGAAAACACAACATGATGTGGTGGCATTTGTCACCAATGTAGCCCAATATATTGGGAAGGATGCCAAATATCTGCATTTCGGCCTGACTTCTTCGGATATCTTGGATACTACGCTTGGGCTTCAGCTTAAAGCAGCCGCGGATATCCTCATTGATGATATAAAGCAATTACTTCAGGTCCTGGCTAAAAAAGCTAAAATCTATAAGGATACAGCTTGTATAGGCCGCACCCATGGTGTACATGCCGAGCCTACCACATTTGGTTTAAAGTTAGCCCTGATGTATGATGAGATGCAGCGCAATTTAGCGCGCCTTAAGTTAGCTAAGGAAGAGATATCCGTGGGTAAGGCTTCCGGCGCAGTCGGTACTTTTGCCAATATCGACCCGCAGGTAGAGAGTTATATCTGTAAAAAATTAGGCCTTAAGCCGGCAAAGATCTCTACTCAAATAATCCAAAGGGATATTTACGCTGTATTCATGGCAGAGTTGGCGGTTGTCGGCGCAAGTTTAGAAAAATTTGCTACCGAGATCCGCCATCTTCAACGGACTGAGGTTTTAGAAGCTGAAGAGCCATTTGGTAAGGGTCAAAAAGGTTCATCTGCCATGCCCCATAAACGTAATCCAGTTATCTGTGAGCGGATCTGCGGTTTAGCCCGGCTCTTGCGCGGTAATGCGCTTGCCGCAATGGAGAACATTGCTCTCTGGCATGAGCGGGATATATCCCACTCATCAGTTGAACGGGTAATTTTTCCGGATTCAACTTTAGCTTTAGATTATATGCTGAATAAATTTATTCAAGTTATTTCCGGATTGAATGTTTATCCTGAACATATGATGGCAAATTTAATTAAGACCCGCGGCCTGATATTCTCCCAAAGAGTGCTACTTGCGCTTATGGATAAGGGCCTGCCCCGGCCAAAGGCCTATGATTTAGTCCAGCGCTCGGCGATGAAGACCTGGAAGGAAGAGATAGATTTTAAAGATAGTTTGTTATTTGACCCCGAAGTCTTAAAGTATCTTAGCGAGAAAGAGCTGGATAATATATTCAACTTGAATTATTATCTGCGTCAGGTGGATAAAATTTTTAATCGAGTCGGTTTATAATATTTACCTGCCTTAAAACCCCTAACATTTATTACCATGTTCTATAAAATTGAGGTTAAGGATAAATCCGGGATCTTTGATTGCCTGGGAGAAGGCATCAAGAAGGATATCCTTGATTTAGGAATCAAATCTGTCCGAGAGGTAAACTTTCTTCAGGTCTATAATATCGAGGGTAATATCTTGGAAGATCAGATTAAGAAAATCTGCGAGGAGTTATTGGTAGATAGAATTGCTCAGGATTACCTAATTGTAACTGACGCCCCCGTAAACCCGCAGGCCCGCAAACCATTCGTTATTGAAATCGCCCATAACCCCGGAGTTATGGATCCGGTTGAAGAATCAGCCTTAAAGGGAATCCGGGATTTAGGGATAGAGGGAGTGCAATCAGTTAAGACTGCCAAGAAATACGTTATTTATGGCAAGCTTTCAATAAGACAATTAAAAACTATCTCTGAAAAGCTCCTTTATAACAAACTAATCCAGCATATTGTTAAGCCCGCAGTCCATAATCTTAGGCAGTCATCAGTTTCAAAGGAGATTACCTACCAATTCAATTTAATTAAAGTGGATTTGTTGAATGCGGCAGATGAAAAGTTGAAGGAGATTAGCCGGAAAGGGCAACTTTTTTTGAATCTCAAAGAGATGCAGAGCATTAAAAGTTATTTTAAAAAACTTAACCGTAATCCCACTGATTGTGAATTAGAAACGATTGCCCAGACCTGGTCCGAACACTGCTGGCATAAAACTTTTCGAGGGAAGATTAAATATTCTGAAAAGATTCAAGCTCTAAGCCACAGGCTCGGGGCTAAAAATATCGATAATCTTCTTAAGTCCACCATAATGAAAGTTACTAAGGAGTTAAATAAGCCATGGTGCGTTTCGGTCTTTAAAGATAATTCCGGAGTCATCCGTTTTGATGATAAACATAATATCTGTTTTAAAGTAGAGACACACAACCATCCCTCGGCACTGGAACCATTTGGCGGAGCAAATACCGGAATCGGCGGAGTTATCCGCGATCCTATGGGCACTGGCTTAGGCGCAAAACCGATTTTAAATACCGATATCTTCTGTTTTGCTCCCCCAGATTATCCTTTTAGTAAATTACCTCAGGGTACATTACATCCTAAGCGGGTAATGAAAGGGGTAGTTAGCGGTGTTCAGGACTACGGGAATAAGATGGGCATTCCTACGGTAAATGGGGCAATACTCTTTCATGAAAAATTTGTCGGTAATCCTTTAGTTTATTGCGGGACAGCCGGGATAATGCCTAAGGATAAATCTTTTAAGCAAACCAACAGCGGTGATTTGATTGTAGTAGTTGGCGGCCGGACCGGAAGGGATGGTATTCACGGGGCAACATTCTCTTCAGGAGAGCTGACCCATGAATCAGAGACTATCTCTAGCGGCGCAGTGCAGATCGGCAACCCGATTCAGGAAAAGAAGATGTTGGATACGATATTAGAAGCCCAGGATTTAAATTTATACAGCGCTATTACTGATTGCGGCGCAGGTGGTTTATCCAGCGCGGTAGGTGAGATGGCTGCGGAATTAGGTGCTGAGGTATACCTGGATCAGGTTCCTCTAAAATATAGCGGGCTTTCTTATATGGAGATCTGGATATCCGAGTCACAGGAGAGGATGGTTTTATCTGTGCCTAAGGATAAAATCAAGGCATTAATGGATGTGTTTGAAATTGAGAATGTAGAAGCTATGGTTATCGGAGAGTTTACCGATACAAGGAAACTCAAGCTTTACTATAAAGATAATCTAGTTTGCCAACTGGATATGGGTTTTTTGCATGAAGGTTTGCCTAAAATAGTAAAACAGGCAGTTTATACCCAAACTAAACATCAGGAACCAAAGATAAAATGCCCTAAAGACTTAACCGGAGTTTTATTTAAGTTGCTTTCGCATTATGACATCTGCTCTAAGGAATCAGTAATCAGGCGTTATGACCATGAGGTACAGGGTGCTTCAGTCTTGAAACCTTTGGTTGGTATAAATAATGACGGGCCATCTGATGCAAGTGTACTTCGGCCATTACTGGATTCCAAGAAAGGTGTTATTGTTTCTAATGGTATAAATTTCCGCTACGGTTTTATTGATCCATATTGGATGGCTGCTTCTTGTATTGATGAAGCCTTGCGCCAGATTATCTCTGTCGGAGGCTCATTAAAAGAAGTGGCAATTTTAGATAATTTCTGTTGGGGGAATCCGGATAAGCCGGATAGGTTAGGAAGTCTGGTTCGCGCTTCTTACGGTTGTTATGATACGGCAAAGGTTTTTGGCGTGCCATTTATTTCCGGTAAAGATAGCCTTTATAATGAATACGCTGAGCATGGCCGCTCTTTGGCTATTCCCGGAACACTTTTAATTTCGGCAATCTCGGTTATGGATGATGTGGATAAGACTGTTTCAATGTATGCGAAAGAAGCCGGAGATTTAATTTATCTTGTAGGCTCAACCTATAATGAATTAGGCGGCTCGCATTATTATGATTTATATGATGCTATCGGCAATAATGCTCCTAAAGTTAATGCCCAAAAAGCAAAATTGATTTTTAACGCTTTAAGCAAGGCTGCATCCAACAGGTTAATTAAAGCTATGCATGATTGTTCCGAAGGTGGGGTTGCTGTAAGTACAGCGGAGATGGCTTTTAGCGGCGGACTAGGGATGGATATTTTTCTGTCGGAAGTGTCGAATAGTCCACAGGCTACAGGTAACAGAAATGATTTTGTTCTTTTTTCCGAATCTAATTCAAGGTTTGTTGTGGAAGTGGCTAAGAAAAAACAGCAAGAATTCGAGAAGGCCTTAAAGGGTTTACCCTTTGGCCTGATTGGCTGCGTGAGCAGAAAAAAAGAATTTAAAGTCCATGGATTGGATGGAAAAATTTGCATCAATGCTGATATCGATAGTTTGAAAGAAGCTTGGCAGAAGCCGCTAAAATGTTAAGATCCCTCGTCCCGAAGCTACTTCGGGACTCGGGATAAATTCCCCCGCCACTGGCGGGGTCATTTAAGGAGCCTTCAAAATGGTAAAGCAGAAGATACGTAAATCAAAAGACCTAAATATTAAGGATGATTTTACTCAGGAAGACCCTTGGCGGGTATTTAGGATTATGTCAGAATTCGTTGAGGGTTTTGAAGTGCTTTCTAAAATGGGAAAGGCAGTTTCGGTATTTGGCTCAGCCCG
>JAPLLQ010000037.1:12026-13254 GCA_026387485.1 Candidatus Omnitrophota bacterium
GGCCAATCTATCGGGTTAAATATCCATATACCCTGTGAACAGAAGCCGAATAAATATGTGGATACACTTTTGGATTTCCGCTATTTCTTTGTCAGAAAGGTAATGTTTGTAAAATATGCCAAGGCTTTTGTGATTTTACCCGGCGGATACGGCACACTTGATGAATTCTTTGAAGCGATTAACCTGATTCAGACTGAAAGGATTTTTAAGTTTCCGGTTATTTTATTCGGAAGCGAATACTGGAAGGGGTTAGTCGGATGGCTTAAAGAAACAGTATTAAAGAACGGTAATATCAGTAAAGAAGACTTGAATATATTCATTTTGGTAGATAAGCCAAAGCAAGTCGCAGAAGCGATAAAGAAGTTTTATGCGAAGAAAACCTAAGGTTTGCGTTTTAAGGACAGCCGGGACAAATTGCGATAAGGAGACTGCCTTTGCTTTCTCTAAAGCAGGTGCCGAGGCAGAGTTAGTGCATATAAATAAATTTATCAATGCCTCAAGTAATTTGCATGACTACCAGATTTTAACTCTCCCCGGTGGATTTAGCTATGGCGATGATATCGCTTCAGGGAAGATATTCGCCAATGAATTAAGGTCTAAATTAGCAGCGGACTTAAAGAAATTTATAGAAGAGGGTAAGCTTATTATTGGTATCTGCAACGGCTTTCAGATATTGGTTAAAAGCGGGCTTCTGCCGGGTAATCACGAATTGTAACAGGAGGCCAGCCTTATTATTAATGATTCGGGAAAGTTCGAGGCCCGCTGGACTTACCTAAGAGTGTCAAAGTGTGTGTGGACTAAGAATCTTCCGGAAATAATCTATCTTCCAGTAGCACACGGAGAAGGAAAATTTGTGGTAAAAGATAAGAAGGTTTTGGAACGGTTAAAAAAGAATAACCAAATTGTTTTCCAATATTGCAATCTGCAAGGCAAGTCTGGCGGGTATCCGGATAATCCCAATGGCTCAGTAGGGGATATCGCTGGTATTTGCGATGAGAGCGGAAGGATTCTAGGGTTGATGCCGCATCCGGAGAGGAATATCTTGGTTTCTCAGCACCCTCGCTGGTTTAGCTTGAAGAAAAAGGCAGAAGGTGATGGCTTACAAATTTTTAGGAATGGAGTCAGTTACATTAAAAAACATTTTTAAAGAAGAGTAATATGAGCGTTATTTTTGGAAAAAAAAAAAAAAAAGCATGTAATGAGGATCTGTATTATGGTACGGATTATC
>JAPLLQ010000076.1:0-6532 GCA_026387485.1 Candidatus Omnitrophota bacterium
TATGCGCATAATTATTTCAAGGGCATAGGAGCCTTTTTTGAAAGCGTTTCCCTGGGTATAGCAGTAAGGGGTGAGGGCAAATAATTATATTTATAGCGCCTTTATTGGACTTCAGGCGATTCTTCGTTATTTAAATCTTTGCTATCTACCGGAATTTTAGCCGGCTTTTTAATAGAGTAACCTTTTAATTTATAATCTAAACTTGGCTGCGGTTGATCGCCCCCTGACTGAAGATTAGCCTGTCCACTAATCGGCCCTTCCGGAAGAGAAGTATATTTTTCACTCTGGATATTGGATTGCGGGGGCGGAGTTAGGCTCCCTGCGCGGTAAGTCCAATCTTGAGTAGTTGCATCATAATCTAATCTGGTGTCGGAAGTAACCGAAGTAGAAACCGGCGCAGTCGAAACTTGCGGGGCCGGAGTCAGGCTCCCTGCGCGGTAAGTCCAATCTTGAGTAGTTGCATCATAATCCAGCGTATTTTCAGAAAACGCTGGTATACTAAATAGTCCGAGGATTAAAAACGTAAGCATTGCCTTTGTCATCTCTTCATCCTCCTCTTTCTATCCATTTTAATAATCTAGCTTTAGTGCGATCCTTACCTAGATAATAGATAACCTCAAATAAACCCGGGCCGATAGTCTTACCGGTAATAGCAACCCTGATAGGATGAATAAGCGCCTTGGATTCTATACCAAGCTCCTCGACCAGCTTGCGAAAACTTTCTTCTATGCTGTCAATGTCAAATTTATCTAAACCATCGAGCTTGTTTATGAAAAGCTTAAACTCCCGGGATAAGTCAGAAGATAAATACTTCTCTTTTGCTTTCGGGTCTATCGTAATATCTTCTGTAAAAAAGAAATCCGCCCAATCGCTAAAATCATTAATAGTAGAGAGCCTGGCCTGAAACAATTTTACTAAAGAAACTAGATATTGTCTATCAATCCTTCGACTACGCTCGGGATTGATGGTGAGCGAGCCCGCCGAAGGCGGACAAGCCGAACCATCAAAATTTTCTTTTACAATATAATTTTTCTCGATTAATAAAGGGATGATTTGATCAGCCAATTTTTCGCTGTCTTCATTTTTAAGATACTGGTTATTAAACCAGTTTAATTTCTTTAGATCAAAGGTGGCTGCGGTTTTATTCACATCGCTAACATCAAATAATTTTATTGCTTCCTTGATATCAATGCGCTCACGGTTTTCTCCCGGAGCCCAGCTTAAAAGTAAAAGATAATTCACTAAGGCTTGAGCCAAATAACCCATCTTGCGGTAATCGCTGATTGCAGTGGCACCTGTTCTTTTAGAAAGCCTTCCTCCTTCCATCCCTAATATTAAAGGTAAGTGCGCGAATTTAGGAACAGCTAATCCTAGTGCTTCATATAGCATAACCTGCTTAGGGGTATTAGAAATATGGTCATCGCCTCTTATAACGTGGGTAATATCCATAGTTGCGTCATCGACAACACAGGCGAAATTATAGGTAGGCGTTCCGTCGGATTTAATCAAAACCTGATCTTTGATTAATGCGGTATCAAATTCGATCTCCTGCCGTATTAAATCATTTATTTTTATTTTCCCCGGGTTAACCTTGAAAATTATCGTCTCGCTTGATCTTTCCGCTAATTTTTCTTTATAGGCCCTGCCTTCTTTTAAAAGCTTATTGGCGTATTCGGTATAAATATTGAATCTTTTGCTCTGATAATAAATCTCATCCCAATTAAACCCCAGCCATTTAAGGCTGTTTAATATCTCCTCCACATACTCCTGTTTGGAGCGCTCCTGATCAGTATCCTCAATCCTTAAAATAAATTTTCCTGATTTGGCTTGTGCGTAGAGCCAATTAAATAAGGCTGTGCGGCCTCCGCCGATATGCAAATTTCCTGTTGGGCTGGGAGCGAAGCGGACCCTGACCATACTTAAACCTTTAAGCCTTTCTCTAGCGCCTCTTGATTAATCTTAATCAATGCTTTTTTATCCTCAGGAGCTATTTTTTGGATAACCCTTGATAAATTCTTGGCGGCAACTATTTTTTTATTAGCCAGGTAACACCCTAGGGCGATCATATTTGCTACTTTGATATTTCCTAATGCTATAGCCATATCCGTAAAAGGCTGCTTGACTATCTTAGCCTGACTTTTGATATTTGCTGAAGATAAAGAGCTGTTGATGATTAAAAGCCCGTTATTTTTTACGCGGCCCTTAAATTTAACCACAGAGGGGCCGTTCATAATAATTAAGGTGTCTGCTTTATCCACACAAGGAGAGCTGATCTCCTGATCAGAGATTATTAACATGCAATGGGAGGTTCCGCCGCGCACCTCTGGTCCGTAAGCCGGAAGCCAGGTCACGGCCCTGCCTTCTTGCATGGCGGTTTCAGCTAAAATCTTTCCTGCCAGCATTATACCCTGGCCGCCTGAGCCTGCGATAATAATTTTTTCAATCATTTGATCCTGCCTAAAGGAAATTCCTTAACCATTACTTCGCGCATCCAACTCAAGGCCTGATTCGGGCTTAAGCCCCAGTAAGTCGGACAAGAAGATAATACTTCAACCAGAGAAAACCCTAATCCCTCTATCTGATTAGTAAATGCCTGCTTTATGGCTCTTTTGGCTTTGGTAATTTCCTGCGGTGAATGTAAAGATACCCGCTCAATATATTTTACTCCCGGAAGTAAAGCCAAGATCTCGGAAATTTTTAAAGGATAACCATGTAATTTCTGGTCCCTGCCTTTTGGAGTAGTGGCGGTCTTCTGCTGCAGCAAGGTCGTGGGCGCCATCTGTCCTCCGGTCATCCCATAAACAGCATTATTAATAAAAATCACGGTCAAATTCTCGCCGCGGTTAGCCGCATGGATGGTTTCATTGGTTCCGATGGCCGCCAGATCTCCGTCGCCCTGATAGGTAAAAACTATATTATCCGGCCTGACCCTCTTAATAGCTGTAGCTACGGCTAATGCCCGGCCATGGGCTGCTTCTGAACAATCAAAATCCCAGTAATCATAAGCAACCACAGCGCAACCTACCGGAGCAATCGCGATAACCTTCTCTCTTATACCTAACTCATCCACAACTTCAGCAATCAACCTGTGAGCTAGGCCATGGCCGCAGCCTGCACAATAATGAGTGGGTATCTTGCGCAGGGATTTCGGGTGGTTATTTATTTTTTTAATCATTCTAATTTATTTACCTCTCTAATAATCTCTTCCGCTGTCAGTACTGCTCCGCCTGAACGGCCAAAGAACTTAACCGGCACTTTGCCATTCACTGACAATCTTACATCTTCTACCATCTGGCCAAAAGACATCTCTACTGCTAAAAAGGTTAATTTCTTATTTTCCATTACTAACTGTCTGAATATCTTAGCTGGGAATGGCCATAGAGTTATAGGCCGGATTAAACCGATTCTCTTACCTTTATCCCTTAGGGCCTTTACCGCGCCTTTAGCGATCCTAGCCATTGAACCATGGGCAACCAGGATAATTTTTGCGTCATCCAAAAACCAACCTTCATAGCGCTCTTCTGATTTTTTTATTTTTTGGTATTTTGCCTGCAAAGAAAAGTTAGACTTCTCCAGGGCATCCTGAGACATATATAAAGACCTGATAATATTCGGCTTTCTGCCTTTACAGCCGGTTAATGCCCACTTTTTTTGCTTATTACTGCGATAGACGATAGGCGATATGCGTTTAGCTACAATTGGTTCCATCATTTGGCCAAGCAACCCATCTCCTAATATTATCACCGGATTACGGTATTTATCCGCCAGATCAAAAGCCAGCTGCATCATATCATAGGCCTCCTGCACTGACGCAAAGGCTAAAACTATACAATGATAATCACCATGGCCTCCGGAGCGGGTGGCTTGAAAGTAATCTGACTGAGCTGGCCAGATATTGCCTAACCCGGGGCCAGCACGCATAATATTAACGATTACTGCCGGCAGCTGAGCTCCGGCAAGGTAAGAGATCCCTTCCTGCTTAAGGCTTATTCCGGGACTGGATGATGAAGTCATTGCCCGGGCCCCTGTTGCTGAAGCGCCAAAAACCATGTTAATAGCTGCCAGTTCAGACTCTGCCTGAACAAAGACTCCGCCTCTCTCAGGCATCTGGGATGCCATATAAGCAATTATTTCATTTTGAGGAGTAATCGGGTAACCGGCATAAAAAGAGCACCCGGCTGCCAATGCTCCCTCGGCAATTGCTTCATTACCGCTGATTAATATTTTTTTATTAGCCATATTATTTCCAAACCTCGATACAACAATCCGGACAGATGACCGCGCAAAGCGAACAACCCAGGCATGCCCCACCCTTTTTCCCCGCCTTCAGCGGGGTCCCGCCCTCGCTTGATATCGCCCGGCGGGAAAATTGGGCTGGCTTTACCCCTTTTTTATTCAACTTTTCTGCCTGAGTAATCAAGCCCTTAGGGCAAACACTGACGCACAATAAACAACCCTTACATTTTTCGCGGTCAATTTTTATCTTAGCCATATCACTGATTTAATTTTAGCGGCAATACCCTGAGCAGTCAAACCATATTTATCCAAAAGCAACTCTCTTTTCCCGTGGGGTATAAAGGCGCAAGGCAAACCTAGTTTTATAACTTGTTGGGCAATCGCATCTTCTACCCCTGTTCCAAATCCGCCCTCTATTATTCCCTCCTCAACGGTAAAGATATATTTCGTTTTTTTACTTATATCCTTAAACAATTGCTTATCTTGCGGCTTGGCAAAACGGCCATTAATTAAAGTGCCGTTTAAGCCATCCTTTTTTAAAATTTCCAGCGCCTCTGCTGCCATAACCACCATACTTCCTAAAGCAATTACCGCAAAATCCTTTCCTTCTTTTAAAACTTCGGCTTTACCTAACTCCAGTTTAGAAATTTTAAGTTGCCAGCCGGGGACTCTTCCTCTCGGGTATCTTATTGCTACCGGCTTATTTAACTGCAGGCTAAACTCAAGCATCTGCCCTAATTCTTCACCGTCTTTGGGCGCCATAATCACTAGATTAGGAACAGTATTTAAGAAACTTAAATCAAAAATACCCTGATGGGTTACTCCATCTTCGCCGACAATCCCAGCCCGGTCAACGCAAAACACTACCCCCAATTCCTGTAAAGCTACATCCTCGATAATCTGGTCATATGCCCGCTGTAAAAAAGTAGAGTATACTGCAAGAACCGGCTTAAGAGCTCCCTTAGCTAATCCCGCGGCAAAACAAACAGCATGGGCTTCAGCAATACCTACATCAAAAAATCTCTCGGGATACTTATCGCGGAACTTATCCAAACCAGTCCCCTCGGGCATAGCCGCAGTAACCGCCACGATTTTATTATCCCTAGCGGATAATTCTACCAGTTTCTGGCTAAAGGCTTCGGTGTAAGTCTTTTGGGCACTTTCCTTAGCTAGGCTTGCTCCGCTTTGAATATCAAATGGGCCTGTGCCGTGAAACCTTACCGGATCGTTTTCCGCGGGAAAATAACCCTTACCCTTTTTGGTAACTACGTGCATGATCCGCGGCCCTTTGATACTTAAGATATTCTTTAAAGAGTGAGTTAGTAAATTAATATTATGCCCGTCAAATGGGCCGAAATACCGGAATCCTAATTCTTCAAAGAGCATCCCGGGTATAAATAAATTCTTTAAGCCTTCTTCAAATTTATTCGCTAGCTTTAGAAGCCTACTCCCTCGCTCACCACGCCTATTAAGAAAGTGTTCAAGCGATTCCTTGAAACGGTTATAAACCGGCAAAGATATAATTTTATTTAAATAGGTGCTGATTGCCCCCACGTTAGGAGCAATACTTAATTCATTAGTATTTAAAATTACTAAAATATCCTTTTTTAAATGCCCGGTATTGTTCAACCCTTCAAAACAAAGCCCTCCGCTTAAAGAACCATCGCCAATTACGGCAACAACCCTAAAGCGCTCTTGGGGAGGCAACTGGTCTCTGGCGCAAACCAAACCCAAAGCCAGCGATATGGCACTTGAAGAGTGGCCGGTGGTAAAAACGTCAAAACTAGATTCATCTTTTGAGGGGAAACCGCTTATGCCTTGATACTGCCTGAGAGTAGAAAAATTTTTGCTTCTTCCAGTGAGTATTTTATGCGCATAGGCCTGATGCCCGACATCAAAAATTATTTTATCCAAAGGAGTATTCAGGCAATAATGCAGAGCGATGATTAATTCCGTAGCCCCGAGGCTTGAGGCAAGATGACCGCCACTGGCGCTCACCACCTCAGTCATAAGCTGCCGGATCTCTAGAGCCAGTTGCGGCAATTCTTCGAGCTTAAGCTGCCTTAAATCCTGGGGTGAATTTATCTTCTCTAAAAACATTATTTCTCTTCCTCTCCCTGCTCAAACTTATCTAAAGAGTATTTCCCCTCTTTTTTCATCAAAAACGCTCCTTTACGCTGCGCCTCTTCTAGGGTTTGAGAACAGCCCTGAGAGAGCTTGATTCCTTCTTCGTATTTTTTAAGCGCTTCTTGAAGCGTAAGTTTTCCAGCGGATAATTCCTCAACGATTTTCTGCA
>JAPLLQ010000076.1:6627-12243 GCA_026387485.1 Candidatus Omnitrophota bacterium
AGCACCCGAAGGGTGCGAAGGATCTATCCCTCTTCCTCTTGGCGCTTAGCGCTTAATTGACTATCTCCTCAACCCTGCTGATAAATGCACCCTTGCTTAAGACGGTTTTAATTTTATCTTTAATCTTAATCTGGTTTATATCTTTAATGATTGCGCTATCGGCTAAAAGCATACTCAAACTATAGCCGCGGGATAAAACTGCCAACGGGCTTAAGGCTTGCAAGCTTTGAATTAAAGAGCTGAATCTTTCCTGAGTAATATTTAACATCTGACGCATATTCTGATTTAAACTGCTGAATAATTCATCCAGCAGTTGTTCTTTTTCCTGCAATCTATCTGCCGGGCTTTTTAAGGCATGGGCTAAAGCGGTAAGATTATTCTTTAGGGCATTAATGACACCTGAAATTGAAAATTCCAGCTCATGCCTTAAACCATCTAAATCAGCTAAAAGCCGGTTCTTTTTATCAACAATAATTTTGGCAGCAGCAGTCGGGGTTTCTACGAAAAGATCGGCAACCAAATCACAGAGGCTGGTATTAATCTGGTGGCCTACCGCGGAGAGGGTCGGTATTTGGGAATTATAAACTGCCCGGGCAACTACCTCTTCGTTAAATGCCCAGAGGTCTTCGGTGCTGCCTCCGCCGCGGCTAACAATAATCAAGTCTAAATCTTTATATTGATTTAAATCTTCTATCCCCTGAGCAATCTCTTGGGCTGCGCCCTCACCCTGCACCCGCGCCGAACGAATCACTACATCCACGCAAGGAGCGCCTTTTTTTAAGATCCCTAAGATATCCCGGATCGCTGCTCCGGCACTGGAGGTAACTATGCCTACTCGAAAAGGCATTAAAGGAATTTGCTTTTTATGTATTGGATCGAATAACCCTTCTTTAAGTAATTTATTCTTTAACTGCTCAAAGGCTAACTGCCGTGCGCCCACGCCCTTAGGTTCAATTTGCTCTACGATAATTTGATACTGGCCGCGCGCTCCATAGACATCAATCTTGCCAAAGCAAATTACCTTAAGCCCATCTTCAATTTTAAATTTTAATTCCCGGGCAGCCCGAATAAACATCGCGGCATTTAAGACTGCCATACTATCCTTGAGCGAAAAATAAAAATGCCCGGAAGAGGCTATCTTAAAATTAGAAACCTCTCCCTCGACCCAAATCCCATTGCCGAAAGTATTTTCAAAAACGGCTTCTATCTCACGGGTAATTTCCGATACTGTATAAATATGTTTATTTTTTAGTGGCATCGGCTTCTGTATTCTTAGGTACTACAACGTTTTCTAGCGCAGGCACAACCACTGGCTTCTTCTTCAATATAATCAGGTTAACTGAATAGGGGCTTAAGGTTAAGCTTTCCTGAAATGAATTTTGCGCGGGGATAACTTCTTTTTCTTCAACCGGCTTAAATTCACAGCTAATCCCGCAAGAAGAATTCAGGCTAAAACGACTATAGAGATATTCCTCTTTTATATTTTGCAGCGTTATTTTGATGTTCCGGTTGCTGGCTTGAAACTGCTTAAGCTTATCGCTAAGCTCCTTAGCCTTTTTTAATAAGGACTTGGTATTATTGGTTACGCGTAGGCTATCTATCTCCTCTTGTCCTAAAATAATCTTATTTAACTGGCCTGAACGGATAAGATTCAGCAGGAATCTTCTCTCTGCCTCATTTAGTCCGGCAATGTCTTGAGAAAAATAATTCTTGACGATATCTGGGTCAAGATAGTTATAGATAAGAATACTAAATTCATCCTGGGACTTAGAAGCGATGGCTCCGACAAATTCATCGCTTAGCTTAACTAGGAACATATCCGGGCCTAGTTTATTAAGCATCCTAAAAACGTTAAATATAGCTTTCGCTCCGGCTTTATCCTGAAAATTAGCCCGCTCAAAATAAAATACTCCCACATTCCTGGTTACCCCTTCTTTGTTATTCTGAAAATCCTCCAGGGCAAAATAAACCTGGTTATCTATTCCGGCTTCATACATATTTTTCAGGCGAGCAGGAATGTAGCTGGCTGCGACAAAAGATTTTTCCCCTCGTTCAAGTAAAACATTAGCATCGCGGTCATAGTTCCATTCATCAATGATCAAAAGCGTATTTTTGTTAAAATTAAAATAGATGAGCCAATCTCGGATCAAACTCACCATGGCCTTATTGTATATTGTGCTCTCTTTTTCAACTTTAGGGTCAGATGAATAGGCATGCCAGGTAATAAAATCAAGTGGTAAGTGAGCCTGGCGGCAAAATTTAATTAACTCATAAATTAAACTTTTCTCCGGGCTTAAGGCAGTATTGGTGTCCGGATTATGGAACCACCAGCTTGTGCTTGGCCCTCCTACGGGTATATCAACTTTATACTCTTCCTTTAATTCCCGCGCGCTTTCGGCAATCGCCCGGTATAGATTAAGATATTCCTGCTTTCTGCCTAAGAAAAAATCATCTAAATCCGGAGCGCTCCAGGCCTCATACCAAATCCTATATTTTTTATTACAACTTAAGTCGCGCATAGTCTCTTTTACCAATTCCTTAAAAACTTTTAAATTAATGGGCGCGCTCTTCTTATCTAAAACCTTACCTAAGCCCGCAGGCGTACCGAATATATCTAAAATAACTGTTCCACCGGCATCATTAATATCCTTAATAACCTTTTCATAATTAGCCAAAAGTTTCTGCTTGGCCTCTTGGTCTTTATTCAGCTGGTCAATCTCCCATAAATCATATTGGATCCGGTATAAACCCTTAAACCCGATATCCTTTTGCCAAGTTTCCAAAACTTCTTTCCCGGCTAATTCCTGCGGCCAGTCCTTATCTTGGCTAAAACCGCGGCCGCTTAAATCCAGATTCGGGTTAAAAATTTTAGGTAATACTACGGTATTAGAATTGACGTCCAGGACTAACTCAAGATCATCTGTGTTTTGAGCAAAAGAGAGTGGAAAAATAACCAGTGAGAGAAAGAGGATGGTTAAGGATAAAATCTTTACTTTAAATTTTACCATTTTTTAGATTAATTTCCTTATGATCCTGATAATTGAATCTGCCCTGCCGGTCTTTTCATTTATATCCACAACCACGCCCTGCAGCTGGATATTATCCTCGGCTACTTCAAATCTAACTGGGATAGAAGTAAGGAACCTTTCTAAGACATCTTCCACTCTCCTGCCGATAACCGAATCAGTGGGCCCGGTCATGCCTACATCAGTAATATAAGCTGTGCCCTTAGGAAGAATATGCTCGTCCGCAGTCTGAATATGCGTATGTGTACCTAAAACCGCGGAAACCTTGCCATCTAAATACCAACCTAAGGCTACTTTTTCAGAAGTTGCTTCAGCGTGGATATCCACAATAATTATCTTGCTTTCTTTGACTAACTCTTCGGCTGCGGCGAGCGTAGTTTTAAAAGGGCACTCTAAAGGCTCCATAAAAACCCGGCCATTAACATTAATCACGCCAATCTTTACACCAGACCTGCTTTTAAAAATCGCGCTTCCTTTCCCGGGAGCGCCAAGAGGAAAATTAAGCGGCCTTAAAATCCTCTCCTCTTGATTAATTAATTCAAAGATCTCTTTTTTCTTCCAGATATGGTCCCCGGAAGTTAAAATATCCACTCCGGAATTAAACAACTCTTGGGCTACTTTAGGATTTATCCCTGAGCCGCCTGCGGCATTCTCAGCATTAGCGATTACGAAGTCGAGCCGGTATTCTTCTTTTAAGCCGGGAATTAATTTTTCAACAGCCAACCTTCCGGGCCTGCCGACTATATCGCCGATAAATAGTATCTTCATTAAAACTCCCTATTCTTATTTCGCGTATTCAATTGCCCTGGTTTCTCTTATAACTGTCACTTTAATCTGCCCCGGATATTCCATCCCCTCTTCGATCTTCTTACGGATCTCACGGGCCAGGTTTATCGCTTCCGGGTCAGAGATTTTTTCCGGCCGGACAATTACTCTTATCTCACGGCCTGCCTGTATAGCAAATGATTTTTCGACACCCTTAAAAAGATTGGCGATTGACTCCAGTTTTTCCAAACGCTTAACATAGGTTTCTAATGTTTCGCGCCGGGCCCCCGGACGAGCCGCGCTTATGGCGTCGGCAGCTATTGTTAAAACCGCGTATAAACTTTGGGGCGGAGCCTCCTCATGGTGAGCTTCAATCGCGGCTACAACTTCCGCGGACTCACCGTATTTTTTGGCTAACTCTGCTCCTAATTTTGCGTGAGTACCTTCTGCCTGATGATCAATGGCTTTACCGATATCATGTAAGAGGCCTATTCTACGGGCTAACTTAAAATCCAAACCTAACTCTGTGGCCATGGCACCTAAAAGAAAAGAGGTCTCTCTGGAGTGCTGTAAGGCATTCTGGCCAAAACTGGTCCGATATTTTAAACGGCCCAACAACTTAACCAACTCCGGATGCAAACCATTAACTCCAACCTCAAATACTACGTGCTCTCCCTCTTCACGAATCTTCTCATCCATTTCTTTCTTGGTCTTCTCAACAATCTCTTCAATCCTTCCTGGATGGATCCTGCCGTCGGCAAGAAGTTTCTCTAAGCTTAAACGGGCGATCTCCCTACGCACAGTGTCAAATGCTGATAACGTCACTGCCTCAGGAGTATCATCAATAATTACATCAACTCCTGTAGCCATCTCTAGCGCCCGGATATTCCTTCCTTCGCGGCCGATAACCCGGCCCTTCATTTCATCATTAGGCAAGTTTACTACACTCACCGTAGACTCTACCGTATGCTCCACAGCGCATTTTTGGATTGCCAGGCTTAAAATCTCTCTGGCTTTCTTATCCGCAATACTGCGTAACTCCTCTTCTTGTTTTTTGACTAGGGCTGCTTTTTCATTATTCAATTCTTCACTGATCCGGCCGAGTAAAATCTGTTTTGCTTCCTCTGCGGAGAGGGAAGCTATCTTCTGCAACCTTTCTTTTTCTTCGGCAATCAGCGCGTGCAGCTGATTTTCTTTTCCTTTTAAAGCCTCTTCCTGTTTTTTGATATTTTCGTGTTTTGAATCAATCTCTTTTTCCTTTTTCTCCAGCAAGTCCAGGCGGCGGTCAATATTTTCTTCCTTCTGGATCAGCCGCTTTTCCAGGTTGGATATTTCAAGCCTTCTATCCTTGGTCTCGCGCTCAAAATCCTGGCGGATCCGGTAAAGCAGGTCTTTGGCTTCAAGTTCTACTTCTCTGCGTTTATCCTGGGCTTCCTTACGGGCCTGCTCAATAATATGCAGGGCCTGGGCTTCGGCGTCCTGAATCTTTTTTTCGGCAATATGCTTCCTCAAATAGTAACCTGCGAAGGTTGCCGCCAACGCAACTACAATAGATATTAGAATACTTGCCAACATAGATTACCTCCTTAAAAGAAATAAGCTGGGTAGCTAGGTTCTAAAAAAATTTAATTTACTTTTGTGTTAGGCAAAAAGCACTTTGCTGACGCTTACATCGTGGCTTGAGGTGGGGACAGAAGGCAATATCTGCAGGTCAAATGCCAATCCAATAGAAGGAGTATCTTTGGGGATTTTTTTTAGGAAACGGTCGTAATAACCCTTCCCCCGGCCAAGGCGGTTGCCTTTTTTATCAAAGGCTAAACCCGGC
>JAPLLQ010000076.1:12260-30368 GCA_026387485.1 Candidatus Omnitrophota bacterium
CTCTAAGCCCAACAAACCGGCTGACTACGGGCTCGGAAACTCCATAAGGGCCCTTTTTTAAATGCGCGTGGCTATCTAACAAAGCTGGCCTTAAAGCTGCTCTATTTTTTACACAAACTGGCACGGTAACAATCTTACCTAATTTTTTAGCTGCTTCTATCATCTCTCTTGTGTCCACCTCGCCTGGCATGGCGATGTAAAACATCACTTTTTTTGCCTTTCTAAAAACCGATTGCCTTAAAAGTTTATCCTTGATTAACCGACTCTTACTCTTTCGGTCCTCCTTCTTCTGTGTTTTAAGTTTACTTAAAATTTTACTACGTATTTGGCGTTTTGTCAATGGTTCGACTACGCTCACCATTGACCCTGAGCGAGGTCGAAGGGTCAACCTAACTTCCGCCTTACAAGCACTTCTCATCTTCATGGGAATGCCCTTGGTCGTTAAAAGGAACAGGCCTGCCTTGTTTAATATAGTAATCCTTTAATGCCGAGCGCAGCGCTTGCTCTGCCAGAACCGAACAATGCATCTTGATCGGAGGCAACCCGCCCAATGCCTCAGCCACTGTCTTATTAGAAATCATCAAGGCCTCATCAATAGTCTTGCCCTTAACCATCTCGGTAACCATAGAGCTTGTAGCTAAAGCCGCGCCACATCCAAAAGTCTTAAATTTCACATCCACGATTATATTATTCTCTATTTTTAAATACATCTTCATTACGTCTCCGCAGATAACGTTACCAACGGTGCCGATACCATTGGCATCGGGAATTTCTCCCACATTTCTGGGATTAGTGAAATGATCCATTACCTTTTCACTGTAAGGAAGCTGTTCAGCCATATTTCCAATATTACTAGTTACTAGTTACCTGCCTACCGGCGGGCAGGCGATTTTACTCGTTACTAATTTATGCGGCTTTCCGGATTTCTTGAAATCTTTAGGGCCGCGGATTTCCTTAAGGGACTCGAGCTTTTTATTTTTCTCTAATTCTTTATAAATTAAAACCCAGGCGCAATCTTGATCCTTATCTACTTCGCACTTACCTTTATCCATCCCGCCGCAGGGCCCGTTAAGCAGGCCTTTGGCGCAAAGAGTAACCGGGCAAATCCCCGCGGTTACAGCTAAAACACATTCCGCGCACATAGAGCATTTTTCATAGAAATTACCTTGCGCATCCATTACCGCGCCAAATATAGTATTACAGGCAGGGAATATTGCTAAATTTAGCCTATCGTTATCTTTAAATAATTGGGCACCTAAACCGCAGGCTAAGACTAAAACCGCCTCGGTTTCGCGCAGAGCCTTCATGTTTTTGGCTAACTCTGTTTTCAGCTTAGCGGCTATACAAGGGGCAGAAGGAATACATATCCCTGTTACGCTTTTCCCATTAGCCTCTAAATCCTGCTTCATCTTCAAGAGTTCCGGCTCACCTCCGGTTTTACAGGTAGTGGCACACTCGCCGCAGCCAACCAGAAAAATCTTGGTGTAGCCTTTTAAGCTATCTATAATCTCTTGAAGGGGTTTTAGCTCTGTTATAATCATAGGGGAATTTTATCACGGATTAAGGGAGAGGGCAAGTAAAAAAGGAGGTACTTATTTATTCTCGGCTTCTTTTTGTTTCTGCTTCTCTTCAATCAGTTTTTGGGTAATTTCCTGGGGAACCGGGAGGTATTTGGAAAATTCCATCGTAGCATTGGCCCGACCGCTAGAGAGGGAGCGGAAAGCTGTGGTGTATCCGAACATTTCCGACAAGGGAACTTCCGCGGAAATTATCTTTTGTTTGCCTTTAGTCTCGGCGTTTAAAATTTTACCGCGGTGCGAGCAAATATAACCTATGCAGGCATTAGCATGTTCTTCTATGGTCACAACTTCCAGCGACATATAGGGCTCAAGGAGTATTGGCTTTGCTTTCATAAATGCTTCCTTAAAACCAAAAATGCCGGCCATCTTAAAAGCCAGTTCCGAGGAATCTACTTCGTGGAAGGACCCGTCAAATAATTCCGCCTTAACATCCACTACAGGATAACCCACATATACGCCCTTATCCATCGCATCAAGCACGCCCTTTTCTACTGCCGGAATAAATGAGCGCGGGATAGTTCCTCCTTTGATACTATCAATAAATTCAAACCCTTCTCCGGCCTGCGCCGGGATTAATTTTATCATCACGTGGCCATATTGACCACGGCCACCGGATTGTTTAATGTATTTGCCTTCGCCTTCAGCTGTTTCCTGAATCGTCTCCCGGTAGGCAACCTTGGGCTGGCCGACAATTGCCTCTACCCCGAACTCCTCTTTTAATCTATCCACGATAATCTCAAGGTGCAATTCACCCATTCCGGTCAAAACCGTTTCTTTAGTCTCCTCGTCGGTATGCACTAAAAATGTGGGGTCCTCCTCGGTGAGCTTGGCTAAGCCCTTACCTAATTTATCCTGGTCTGAGCGGCTCTTGGGGACAATACTTAAAGAGACAACCGGAGCAGGAAATTTGATTGCCTCTAAAAGAACTGGGTTATCTGGATCACAAAGCGTATCTCCGGTTATGGTGTTACCTAAACCTGCAACTGCCACAATATCCCCGGTAAAGGCATATTCAATATTTTCCCGCTGGTTAGCATGCATCTGAACAATCCTGGCGACTCTCTCTTTTTTATCTTTGGTGGAATTTAACACATAAATACCGGTCTCAAGATACCCGGAATAAACTCGCACATATACTAATTTTCCCATATGCGGGTCAGCCTGCACCTTAAAAGCTAGCCCCGAAAAAGGTTCATTGATATCCGGATTACGGGTTAAGATCTTATCTTTATCCTCCAGATCATGGCCTTTAACCGCGGGTACATCTAAAGGGGAAGGCAGGTATAAAGTAACCGCGTCAAGTAACTTCTGTACTCCCTTATTCTTAAAAGCTGCGCCGCAGAGTACCGGCACAGCTTTGTTAGCCACGGTTCCCTTACGGATAGCGCTGGTTAACTCCTGCGGGGTAATGCTGTCCGCAGCCTCTAAGTATTTTTTCATTAGGGTTTCCTCAAAGGCCGCAGAGCGCTCTATCATCATCTTACGGTATTCTTTAGCCTTCTCTAAATACTCTGGGGGGATATCTTCAATGAAAAACTCTTTACCCTGCGATTCATCCTGATATATGTAGGCCTTCATCTCTAAAAGATCAATTACTCCCTTAAAATTATCCTCTGCGCCAAGGGGAATTTCTAGGGGGATAGGATTTCCTTCCAAATCCTGATCAATACCTTTAAAAACCGCGTAAAAGTCAGCGCCGGTGCGGTCCATCTTATTTATGAAGGCGATTTTAGGAACATTATATTTATTCGACTGCCTCCAGACTGTCTCTGACTGCGGCTCAACTCCGCCTACGGCACAAAAAACCGCTACTGCGCCATCTAGTACGCGCAAAGAACGCTCAACCTCAGCGGTGAAGTCGACATGGCCAGGAGTATCGATGATATTAATCCGGTGCTCCTTCCAAAAACAAGTAGTGGCGGCGGCAGTAATAGTAATACCTCTTTCCCGCTCCTGCTTCATCCAGTCCATAGTCGCGGCACCATCATGGACCTCGCCTATTTTATGGGAGCGGCCAGTATAAAAAAGAATCCTTTCGGTAGTAGTAGTTTTACCGGCATCAATATGCGCCATTATTCCAATGTTGCGGGTTTTCTCTAAGGGATATTTGGGAACGGGCTTGGCTTTTTCTTCCCGCGGCTTTTCTTCTTTAGCTTCTGCGGAAATTTCAACCGCAGGTACTTGCGGAAATTTTTCCTCAATAACCGGATTTTCTTGCTCCTGCGGCTCTGACTTAATCTCTTCCTGTTTTATTTCCGCCTGCGGCACTACCTCGGCTAGGGGCTTTTCTTCAAGCTGCTTTTTTAATCGGGTTATCTCTTCGGCAAAACTCTGCAATCTACTATCTTTTAGCTCGAGCTCTTTTTCTAACTCAGTATATTCTTCATTCAGTTTATTGAAATCCGCTTTCGGGACCCATTCGCTGATCTTCTCTTTCTTTTTATATTCGGCGATGGTATTAAGATGCTCTTTTATCTCCTTAAGGCACTTTTCAATCTGATGCTTTTGTATCTCGATCTGCTCGGATTTATCTTTAATTACCCCGTCAAGCGAGGTTATTTTCTCCTCTAATTCCCGGCCCTGTTTATTGAAATTTACGCCTTTACTAAACTCCTCCTGTAACTCCTTTTCTTTGGCTATAAATTTATTTTTTAATTCCAGATTCTCTTCTTTGACTTTATCAAGCTTATCTTCAGAAGTCGAAACCCACCCTTGCCTGCGTTTTAACTCCGCTTCTAGTTGCTCGTGTTTAGTGATCGCCTCCTGAAATTGTGCTTTTTCTTTTTCGTAATCGGATTTGTCTTTCTCAAGCTCGGCTTCTAAAGTTTTAATTTGGGCTTCTAACCTTAAAATCCTCTGTTCTTTAGCCTCGGCCAGAGGATCCCTTAAAGCTAACCCGGGTTTCCTTCTGGGTTTCATCTGGCGGCCGGAATCTCCGGAAAAAAGTAACCCGAATATGGCGTAAATAATCATTGCCACCCCAGCCACAATTATTATTTGCATAAATATGTTCATATTATTTCACACTCTTGCGCAGCTTCTCCATCCGCTCTTTTATCTTCGCCTCATAACCTATATCCGTCGGCTCGTAATACTTCACCGCTTTTCTGGTATATTTCTGTTTGACATAGTGGCCTTCATAGTCATGGGCGTATTTATAATCTTTGCCATGGCCTAAAGCCTGACCATCAGCGCTGGCATCCTTAAGATGATCCGGTACCTCCTGAACTTTTTTATTTTCTATATCCTGCATTGCCTTATCAATTGCCAGGTAACTGGCATTGGATTTAGGCGCGCAGGAGACATAAATTACCGCTTGAGCTAAAGGAATACGGGCCTCCGGCATCCCCACAAATTCAGAGACCTGTAATGCTGCATTAGCCAATACTAAAGCTAAGGGGTCGGCATTGCCAACATCCTCTGCTGCTAAAATACAGATTCTGCGGGCGATAAAACGGGGATCCTCTCCGGCATAAAGCATCTTAGCCATCCAGTATAGGGCCGCATCCGGGTCTGAGCCGCGCATAGACTTAATAAATGCCGAAGCAGTATCGTAATGGCCGTCTTCATCATGATCATAGACAACTGCTTTCTTCTGGATTGACTCTTGGGCAACTGTCAGGTTAAAATTAATAAATCCGTCTTTTGATTTAGTAGTAGTAAGCGCTCCAACCTCCAGCGCGCTCAGGGCGCGCCGGGCATCGCCTTCGCAAATCTTAGCTAAAAATTCCAGGGCCTTCTCCTCGACTTTAATCTTTAGTTTACCTAAACCGCGCTCCTTATCCCTTAAAGCAGAGCTGAGTATGGTAAGGATTTCATTTTCTTTTAAAGCCTTTAGTTCACAGACTAAAGAACGGGAAAGCAGTGGTGCGGCCAGAGAGAAATAGGGATTGTGTACGGTTGCCCCGATTAAAATCGGGTTGCCATCTTCTACATCCGGAAGTAAAACATCCTGTTGGGCCTTATTAAAACGATGGATCTCGTCGATAAAGAGGATGGTTTTTCTGTTACTAGCTGCTCTTTGTTTAGAGCGAGTAATAACCTTTCTTAGCTCCTCGACATTAGAGGTAGTGGCATTAATTGCCTCGTAGTAGGCTTTAGTAATATTGGCTATGCAAAAAGCTAAAGAAGTTTTACCTACTCCCGGGGGGCCGTAAAGAATAAGCGAGCTTAAACGGTCAGCTTCAATTGCCCGGCGCAGAAGCTTACCCTTACCTAATATATGGCTCTGGCCGGCAAACTCATTTAAATTCTGCGGCCGCATGCGTACTGCCAAGGGGAGACTTTTTATATCAGGTTTTTTTTCTTCGGCGAAAAGGTCCATATTAGGCCTACCCCTATAAAATTATGTTGGCTTTATTGTAACACAAAAGGTGGGTTGTATAAACAAAAAGAGTTGTAAACTATTGCGGTTAAGCGGGCCCTTCTTGGATTTTAGATAAAATATCATTATAAATATCAAGGACATTTTTATCTTCCAAGTGAAGAAAATGCCCGACATTCTTAACAATTTGCATTCTGCATTTAGGGATTTGGCTAGCCAAAAACTTAACGTCCTCTAAGTCTATAATCGTATCCTTCTCTCCATTTAACAATATGGTCTCAACCTTGATATTTTTAAAATTAACGATATCCCCTAAGCTCCTTGCCGAGATTATAAATAAACCATGCTCACAGAAGGCGCGCAGATTCTCTTTGCTCATCGCAGAGAATTGCCTGGAAATTCTTTCCTTCATCTGTTCCGGAAGGTTCCTTTCGTTCGCTCTCATTGATGTTACACCCCTTTTTAATCGTCTCAACCATTCTCTTATTCGGCCTGGTCCCCATACCCGCTAATATTAACCGTTTAACCAGTTGAGGATATTTTGCAGCGAAGATCATGGCAACAACCCCACCCCATGAAGCAGAGCATAAAATAACATCGCTTACGCCCGAGGCTTTGATAACCTCTCTAAGAATATCAACCTGCTCATCAATAGATGCATTAATAGACCCGCTCTTAACAGATGACTTTCCCTGACCTGGGAAATCAAATAAAACAATTTTATAATCCTGGGCAAAGCGGCTGATAAAGCTATGCCACATCGCCATAGACTGCTGCACGCCGTTTAAACAAACAAGATTCAGGCTACCATTGCCATAAACGCGATAAGAAATAAGGAATCTTTTTGTCTTAATCTGGCCCTTGACAAGCGCGTGCGGAACTTTCATTATTTAATACCTTTCTCCTAAAATAAACACCAACATTAACCTTATCATCATTGAACCTTTATTTCCAGCGTTATTTGGTTTGAAGAAAGATTAAATTTTGCCTGGTTATAATCCGGCAGCCTAAAAAACGCCTTTGGGCTATTAGAAAAACCGTACTTTTCAGTAGGGATGCCAAAAATGTTTTTATCAAGCCGGCCATTGGGATTCTCGTCATGAAAAAGCTTAACCGTATACTCTCCGTAAGGGACCCGGTCGAATATATATTCCGCCTTTTTCTCTTTGGGAGCTACCTGAGCAGAACGAAACGAGGCAATTTGTCCTCTAGAGTAATAACCTGATTTAGTATTATAAAGCCCGATTTTAACAAACCCCTTGTCGTTACGCAAACCACGGACAAGGACTTTAATTTTCCCGGTTTCGGCAATAGGCTGCGCGGATAATCCTAAAGCAAACAAGAAAACGTAAAATAAAACACTGAGGATTCTTCTGGTCACGGTTTATTTATGACTGGCCTTGGTCATCTTATTACTTTGAGGCGGAATCAAAAAAAATCCCAGCAAGTGTGCCGTTGGACTGAATAGTCTGAACCAGTTTGGTTTCAGGTGGGTGCCCTATTTTAAACGCCTAAGCGCCTAAAAATCACGGGCTCCCTTGATATTAATGTTGGTTCAACAATTATCAAAATTCCAACGTGCACCGCAGGGATATCTAAAAGAACAATTTCATCTCTAAAAAAGTATAACATATCTTAAAAAAAAGTCAACCCTATCTTATTTTCGCGCTGAATTCTGTGGTTAAGATAGCGCAGATATCTTTATGTATCGGCTCTATTTCTGTTTCCAGCAGTGTGCGCTGATCAGAGCGGTAAAAACAGGAGATGGTCAAGCCCCGGTAACCAGAAGGTATCTGTTTACCTTTATAATAATCCGCGATTCTAAGATTACGTAATAACGCTCCAGTCTTATCCTTTAAGGCCCCGAGTAGGTCTTTAACCGACAGCTCTTCTTTTAAGATGAAGCTTATATCTCGGGTAATCCCGGGGTATTTGGGAGGGGAAAAAAATTTTCTATCCGGCTTGGCATATTTTAAAACCTTATCCAGGGAAATCTCTAAAATAAAAACATCTTTATTTTTAATCTCAAACTTATCCTGCGCGCGGCTATTTAACCTAAGCATATAACCGACTTTCTCCTCTTGAATATAGATATCCACGGCTAGATCGCTCGAAGCCACAAAATTAAACTCTTTAATACCTAGCCTCAAGAGAAGCGTCTCCAGAATCCCCTTTAAATTTAATAACCCGGCTTCGTCTTTTACCAAGCCGTTCTGGAGTAGAAAAGATTTTGTGCCGCTTAAAGCCACGGCGAGCATCAGCTCTTCCTGAGGCTGCCTCGGGTTATTTAAGAAAACATTGGCGATTTCAAAAAAAGCGACATGCTCTTGTTTCTGGTTTAAGTTATAAGCTATGGCCCGGATTAAACCGGGGATAAGCGTTGGCCTTAAAACTTCCTGCTCCTGACTTAAGGGATTCATAATCGCTATGGACTCGGTGTTTAACCCTAAGCTTTCTAAGCAGGCGCGATCAGTCAAACTATAGGTAATGGTTTCATTTAAGCCTAAACCGACCAAAATATTTTTTATAGCAGCGGCTAACTCCCTTTTCTCTCTTATAGTTACAGCGGGCTTCACTTCCGGCAGAGTTTGGGGAATTTTATCATAACCAAAGACACGGGCAATCTCTTCAATTAAATCCACATCTAAATTTACATCCTGCCTGAAAGACGGGACGCCTACAAACAGTTTATTTTTTGATTTTGACTTCACTGTAAAACCCAGTGAAATTAAAATGTTTTTTATTGGATTTTCTTTACCTTGCTTATCTCCAGGCCTATATTTTTAGCTTGGGCTTTAGTTACACCCTTAACCTGATAGCCGACTTGATTACCACCAGCGAGTTCTTGAATCGAGCGGGCTGCCTTTAAAGATGCTTTTTCAACGCTGGCTAAATCCACGCCCCTTTCAAACCTATAACTTGCTTCACTTTGTATCCCTAAGGCTTGTCTGGCTCGCCGGATAATAACCGGATTAAATACCGCTGATTCTAATAAAATATCTTTAGTGCCTGTTGTAACTTCCGTATCTTTTCCGCCCATTACTCCAGCCAGGGCTATCGGTTTTTCTCGATCGGCAATAACCAATATGTTGGAATTTAGCTGCCGGTTTTCTCCGTCAATGGTCAGGAGCTTCTCGCTATTTTTCGCCCGGCGGATGATGACCCCCTCAGGATTTAATTTAGCCAGATCAAAAGCATGCAGCGGCTCGCCTAATTCAAATAAAACATAATTAGTAATATCCACGATATTATTCACACTCCGGCAACCCACCAACTCCAACCTCTTCTTCAGCCATACCGGCGATGGAGCGACTTTTACATCCTTAATGATTCGGGCAGTATAAAGCGGGCAGTCTTTTTTGTCTTCGACTTGGATAGCCAAGGGCTGCATACTGCCTGCTGTATACTTGGCGCTTTTAGCCTGCGGCACTTTTAATTTTCTCCCCGTAAGTGCCGCCACTTCCCTGGCTATGCCAACTAGGCTTAACCAATCCGGCCGATTAGAAGTTATTTCTATCTCAAAAACAAAATCTCCCTCCTTCTCCTGAAGAGAGACTACCTCTAAACCCGCCATAGTTAGTTTATCTGCTAACTGGGGAGCAGTAATTTTAATATCCACAAAATCTTTTAGCCAGTTATAAGTAACTTTCATCTTAGAATTGTTTTAAAAATCTTAAATCGTTCTCAAAAAATAGCCTGATGTCATTAATGCCGTACTTAAGCATGGCGATCCGCTCTACTCCCATACCAAAAGCAAAACCGGTATATTTTTTTGGATCAATACCTACCTGTTTAAAGACCTGCGGATGGATCAAGCCTGCGCCTAAAATCTCAAGCCAGCCTTTCTTGCCGCAGACTGAACAACCTTGGCCCTTACAGATTATACAGGATATATCTACCTCTGCTGAAGGTTCGGTAAAAGGAAAAAAGTGCGGCCTAAAGCGCATCTTAATATCTTTGCCAAACACGGCTTTGGCAAAAACCCCTAATACTCCCTTTAAATCCGAGAAACGAATATTTTCATCGACTAGAAAACCTTCTACCTGATGGAACATAAAAGAGTGGCTGGCATCCACGGCATCCGGGCGATACACTCTTCCCGGCACAACAATCGCTAGGGGGGGTTTGCGCTCTTTCATCGCCCGCACCTGCACCGGCGAAGTATGGCTACGCAAAAGTAATTTAGCATAATCCTTTAAATAAAAAGTATCGAAGGCCTCACGGGAAGGATGCTCAAGGGGAATATTTAACCCGGTAAAATTATTATATTCGGTTTCGATCTCCGGGCCTTCGACTACTGAGAAACCCATACGATTAAATATTGCGCAGATTTCATCTAAAACTTGGGTTAGAGGATGTAGCTGGCCCAGTTCCTGAGCAATACCTGGCATTCCTAAGTCGCAAGAAACCTTGATTTTTGTTTCTGGCTGGACATTAAGTAGTTTTTCTTTCTCCCCAACAACTTCGGAGAGCTTATTCTTAAGGGAATTTACTTTCTGGCCAAAAGCAGCCCGCTCTTCCTTGGAAAGCGTAGGAATAATGCTGGTGAGCTCGGCCACCGCCCCCTTTCTGCCTAAGTATTTCAGGCGAAACAGCTCCAATGCTTCCCGGGAATTTACATTCTGTATATCCGCTTCTATCTCTAGATAAATAGCTTCGATATCCATACAAGAATATTCCTAATTAATCTGTAGCTTTTTATTTTTTGTTTATCTTTACCAGTTTTTTAAACGCGTGCGCATCCCTGACTGCTAAATCTGCCAATATCTTACGGTCTAACTTAACTTTTGATTTCTTTAAGCCATTCATAAATACGCTGTAACTTACCCCCAACTCGCGGCAGGCAGCATTAATCCGAGCAATCCAGAGCGCTCTAAATTCCCTTTTCTTGTTACGCCTATCGCGGTAAGCATATTTTAAGGCATGCAGCAGGGCCCGAGAGGCCTGCTGGTATTGTTTACTCCTGTCTCCCCAGAAACCCTTAGCTTTCTTTAATAGCCTTTTTTTTCTTCTATGCGTCGCGACACTGTGTTTAATCTTAGCCATGTTATCTACTCTCCTTAAATGAGCCCACAACTTATGTTAGCTATCGCGAACATAAGTTGTCTGGGCGAATTTATCCCGCCGAATAAGGCGGGATCTACACTTTTCTATCCATACGGTAACATTCTTTTGATAAATTTTGCCTCTTTATTATTATCCAATATATCACGCCGCTTGAGTTTTCTGATTCTCTTGGTCTTCTTACATGACGCCAGATGACTCTTGCCGCCGCGGGAGTATTTTACTTTACCCTTCTTGGTCAATTTAAATCTTTTAGCAACCCCTTTTTTAGTCTTTAATTTTCCCATAATTATTCCCCTTTACTTTTATTTAGGCGCGACTACAAAAGACATAATCCTGCCTTCAAGGCTTGGCGCCTTTTCTACTTGGCCGTCATTCTGCATCTCCAGAATAAATCTATCTAAAACCTTTCTTCCTAAATCCAGATGCTCCATCTGTCTTCCTCGGAAGAACATATTAACCTTGACTTTATCTTTTTTCTGTAAGAAAACCACCGCCTGTTTAGCCTTGGTCTTGAAATCATGGTCATCAATATTTGGCTTTAAGCGGATCTCTTTAAGCTTACCCCGCTTCTGGTGTTTCTTGGCTTCGCGCTCTTGCTTCTCTTCGTCATATTTAAATTTGCTAAAATCAACGATCCGACAAACCGGAGGATTAGCGCTAGGCGCTACCTCTACTAAGTCTAACTCATGCTGGCTGGCCAGCTCAAGCGCCCTTTGTATCGCCATTATCCCCAACTGATTACCTTCCGGCCCAATAAGGCGCACCTGCGGCACGCGAATCCTTTCATTAACTCGGATAAACTTTTTTATAGCACACCTCCATTTTAAAAGTTATTAATTTGCTTTATTTTCTATCTCTTTGTTGGCCTGTTCCATAAATGCCCCTAACGCCATTGTTCCGATATTGCCTTTACCTTTTTTCCTTACGGAGACGCTTTCTCCTTGAGCCTCGCGTTCGCCTACTACTAAACAATACGGTATTTTACTTAGTTCGGCATTGCGAATTTTTTTATCCAGCGTGTCATTACGGATATCAATTTCAACCCGCATCCCCTTATCTAAAAGAGCTTGCCTTACTTTTTGGCCATACTCCAGCGCTGAATCTTTAATCGGGATCACTAGGGCCTGTACCGGAGCCAACCACAAAGGCAGGTCCCCCTTATAGTGCTCTATCAGCGCTCCGATAAAACGCTCCAGGCTGCCCAATAAAACCCGATGCAACATTATCGGCTGGTGCTCCTTGCCATCCTTATCAATATAAGCCAAATTAAATCTTTTAGGAAGAGCAAAATCACATTGAATGGTTGCGCACTGCCAGGATCTATTTAAAGCATCCTTTAATTTGATATCGATCTTCGGCCCGTAAAAAGCCCCATCCCCTTCATTAATACCGTAACTTAAGCCTTTTTCTTTCAGGGCCTCTTCTAACGAACTAGTCGCTAGTCCCCAATCCTCATCCGAACCAATATATTTTTGCGGACGGGTGCTCAATTCAATACTCACATCCTTAAACCCAAAAACCTTCATCGTATCAAAAACAAAATCAATAACCGCTTTTATCTCGGGCTTCAACTGTTCCGGTAAACAGAATATATGGGCATCGTCCTGAGTAAATCCGCGCACCCGCAAAAGCCCATGTAAAACCCCGGCTTTCTCGTGCCGATAAACCGTACCTAACTCAAATAATCTAATCGGCAGGTCTTTGTAGCTTCTGGTTTTGGATTGATAAATCAGAATGTGCCCCGGGCAGTTCATCGGCTTTAACACATACTCCTGTTTGTCTATGTTAAAGGTGTACATATTTTCTTTATAATATTCATAGTGGCCGCTGGTCTTCCAGAGCCCGGCCTGCATAATGTGCGGGGTAATTACAATTTGGTAGCCGCGCTTTAAGTGCTCCTTCTTTTCATAATCCTCAATAATGGTGCGCAGTAATGCGCCTTTAGGATGATAAAATACCAAGCCTGCCCCGGCTTCTTGATGATAGATATCAAAGAACCCTAATTCCGGGCCTAATTTCCTGTGGTCTCGCAGCTTAGCTTCTGCTAAGTTTTTTAAATACTCTTCTAACTCTTTACTGGTTAAAAAGCAAGTACCGTAAATCCTTTGAAGCATGGGGTTAGTCTCTATGCCATGCCAATAAGCTCCGGCAACTGATAATAATTTAAAGACCTTGATCTTCCCGGTGGATTCTATATGCGGGCCGCGGCATAAATCCGTAAAACTCTTGCCGGTTTTATATATTGAAACCCTCTCCTCGACTAAACTATTAATTAATTCTACCTTATAATCTTCATGCAATTTATTGAATAAAACCAGGGCGGCTTTTTTATCCAGCTCTTCCCTGATAAAGGATTCGTCTTTAGCAATGATCTCGGACATCTTCTGCTCGATCTTAGCTAAATCTTCGTCGCTAAACGGCTCTGCCTTATCAAAATCATAATAGAAGCCGTCTTCGATTGCCGGGCCAATAGCTAGTTTCGTCTTCGGCCAAAGCTCCTTTACAGCTTTGGCTAAAACATGAGCACAAGAATGTCTTAAGATGTCTATTTCCATAGTTATGGTGGGCCCAAGAGGACTTCCCGCATCCACCACCTTTATTATACGATGCGGGATCCCGCCTTATCTTTGTTAGTTTGGCGGGAGAACCTCTGACCCGTTAATTATACTGGTGGGCGGTACTGGGCTCGAACCAGTGACCCTCACAATGTCAATGTGATACTCTAACCAACTGAGCTAACCGCCCAAAATTTCATGGGCAAGGAGGGAGTCGGACCCTCACGACCTTGCGGCCAACAGATTTTAAGTCTGTCGTGTATGCCATTCCACCACTTGCCCTCAATTTTCCCTCACTTAAGTTTCGAAAATTGATCTCGAGCGAAGCGAGAGATATGTTTTCTCTCAATTTCCCGCTATTCCTAGTCGGAAATTGACCCCGAACATTTATTTATTAACTCTTTAAATGTGAGGGGGTATGCCAACCCCTTTGCTCCTCGTCAAACCTAGATAAAGTTAATTTAGGTATCCTCGGAGTAATTTTCGCTTCCGCGAAAATTAAGGCGTGGACCGGATTCGAACCGGTGAATAGTTGTTTTGCAGACAACTCCCTTAACCTCTTGGGTACCACGCCGCTATCTTCTTGCCAGTTAGGATATAACCGAAGAAAATCTAGAAATATTTTGTATTTTCGTTCTAAATATAATTTATTTTCCGTATCTAAATAAATATATTTTAACAACGAGATTGCTTCTCTCGTAGAATATTTGATTTGAAAGGCTCTGCTATTCCTGAATACTTTGTGCCTCTTCAATTTTAGGACTAAACTTACGGTTTCTGACAACTTCTCTAAAAACAAATTACTACCAGATGTAAATGTTACTGAGAGTCTTTTCTTTTTATTGTATATATTAATACAGCCATCTCCGTCTAAGTAGCCTCTAAGAAAATAAGGCATTTCTCCAGACCATTGTTTAAAAAAATCCTTATTCACTTTATATTTAATGCCCATTATTTTAGAATTTTCTGTACTTCTTTGATGATAGTTTCTACCTCTGCTAAACAACCTAGGCCTGTATCGCCGCAAGCAAGCTTACCTTTTGTTGGCTCAATAAATTTATACCCTAGGGATTTTAATTTCGCAATATTACCTTGTGTAATTTTATTTTTATACATATTCTCATTCATTGCCGGAGCAATCAAGACCGGAGCTCGAGTAGCCAGAATTACACAACTTAATAAATCATCGCAGATGCCGCAGGCGATTTTTGCGATAATATTCGCGGTTGCCGGGGCCACTAAAACCAGGTCGGCAAGTTTAGCTAAAGAAATATGTTCTATCTCCCAGGACCCTTGAGAATCAAATAGCCCCCGGTAGACTTGATTCCCGGATAAACTCATGAATACAATCGGCTTAATCAGCTCCTCTGACTCCGGGGTTTGCACTACTGTCACAGAGTAGCCTGTCTGCTTTAAACGCCGCAGGATATCGCAGGCTTTATAAATAGCGATACTCGCGGTTACTCCTAAAATAATATTTTTTTCTCTTGCCACTATAGCCTACTCTTTGGTTTTGGTTTTTTTCGCCTCAATCTTGCCTGCGGCAATCTCAAGCAACGCTACAGTAGAGGGTTTCATCGACGGATTGGCCTCTACCAGTTTAGGCTGGCCTTCGGCAATCTCAAGCGCCCTTCTGGCTGCCAAGTTGACTAGTTTATAAATCGAACCAAGACTTTTATCTAACAACACTTCTCTCTCCATGTATCCCATAAATCACACCTCGCTATTAGCTGATCCCTAATATCTCTTTTAGTATAATCGCCTTCAGCCTCTTTTTGGCTTTAGTTAAATCTTTATTTACTAAAGCATAATTATACCGATGAGAATTCCTGAGTTCTAATTTGGCTAATTTTAGTCTCCTGTGGACCTCTTCCTGTTTGGTTTTTGCACAACGAGCCTCTATCCTCCGGCGTAATTCTTTAAGCGCCGGGGGGATAATAAAAACGGTTATCGTATTTTTTGGATAAAGTTTCTTGATCTTCCGTGCGCCCTTAAAATCAAGGCAGAGAATCACATGCCTGCCTTTGCTCAGGGCTTGCTCCACAAAATCTTTACGGGTGGCGTAATGATAACCTAAATATTTTGTCCATTCAAGGATTTTTTTATCCCGATTGAGCTGTTGAAATTTTCCCGGGCTTACAAAAAAATAATCCCGGCCTGAATGCTCCTGGGACCTCTTACCCCGGGTAGTCACAGATACGGATTTTACCAGTTTATTTCTTAAGTCCCGTTCTCTGAGCAGATTTTTAAGCAGCGTGGTCTTACCTGAGCCTGAAGGTCCGGAGACAACAAATATTAATCCTTTGATTTTAGGCTTTTTTTTCACTACTCTATATTCTGTACTTGCTCGCGGATCTTCTCAATTGACCCCTTCATCTGCAGTACTAGGCTAGAAACCCCCACATCAAATGTTTTAGCGGCCAAAGTATTGGCTTCCCGCTGCATCTCCTGGGCGATAAAATCAAGTTCTTTGCCTATCGCGGCATCTTTGGTAATTTTGCTTTTGAAATTACGAATATGGAATTGGAGGCGGTCGATCTCTTCGCCGATATCCGTCTCCTTTAAAAATCCGGCTCTCTCTTCGTCGGTAACAAAAGATTTTAATTTTTCTTTTAGCGACTTTTTAAGCCTTTCCCGGATATTGCCCAGTTTCTCTTTAAGGCTCTCGGCCTGTTTTTTTAAATACCCCTCTAATGCCCGGCCTTCTTTTGAGCGCGTCTTCACCAGATTATTCAAGGCAATATCAAGCGCCCCCTCAAGGCGCGACCAGAGACTCTCAGAAGAAAGTGTCTCCTCTTTAAGCGTAAGCACCCCGGGTAGATTAATTAAGGTATCTAAATTCACTCCCTCTTCAATCTTAAATTCCTGCTTGATTTCTTTAATTCTGGCCATATACTTTTTGACCAAGGCCTTATTGATAAAAACATCCCCGGCCTTACTTGTCCCGGAGATATTGATACTGCAAGTAACTCGGCCCCTTTTAATTTTAGACTCGATGATTCTTTTAATCCTTTCTTCCAGCGATAAAGACCCTTCAGGCAGATGAATTAATATTTCTAAAAACTTGTGGTTAATGCTGCGGATCTCGACGCTCACCTTGCCAAAAGGCTTAAGCCCTAATTCGCAACTGCCAAAACCAGTCATACTGCGCAACATCTACACTCCGTTCTCTACGCCCAAATACTTTTTTTATGCTCTTTAACCACAATAGACTTCTTAGGATATAAATCCACGATGATCTCTTCGGGATTAAACCAAAGCTTGATCTCTCTTTCGGCCTCCGGCTCATTCGAAGAAACATGAATCACGTTTTCGTAGACGCCTGAGGTGGTAATCCTGCCGTAAGAACCTCTGATCGACGTAGATTCCGCTTCTTCTGGATTAGTCGAACCGGCTAATTCCCGGCATTTTTTAATCGCGTCCTCTCCCCAATATATTAAAGCCATGGCCTTCTTGCGGTCGTGCAACTCGCCTTGTAAATATTTTACAATCTCCGGAAAAAACGGCTTATCTTTCAGGTGCTTATAATGCTCCTCGGCTAATGCTTTTGAGACCCGGGCCATTTTAGCAGCGACAATCTCGAGTTTAGTTTCCGAAAGCCGGGTTAAGATATTCCCGGTTAGGGATTTTTTCAGCCCGTCCGGCTTGATCAAAACTAATACCGCCTGATTCATACTTATTTCCCTCCCCTAATAATACCGGCGATTCTTTCCAATTCTTCCTGAGAATAAAACTCAATAAAAATGTGGCCGCGTTTTTTTCTTTTACTAATCCTCACTTTAGTTGCCAAGGCCTGCTGCAGTTCTTCTTCTAAAACAGCGATGTATGGCTCGCGCACAGAATGTGTTGTGCGCCGCTTTAACCCTTTTGGCCGATGTGTCTTGATTAAACTCTCTAATTCCCGGACCGATAAATCTTTTAAGATAACTTCCTGCGCTAACCGGCGCTGTTGATTGGCATCTTCAAGCTCCAGAAGCGCCCGGCCATGGGCAAAGCTAATTCTTCCTTTTTTCATCTCTTGCTGAATTTCATGGGGCAGCTTTAACAAACGTAGGGTATTAGTAATGGTTACCCGGGCCTTACCCATTACCTCGCTAATTTTATCCTGAGTGACCTGAAATTTATCAATCAGGTGTTGATAAGCATGCGCCTCTTCAATAGGATTCAAATTTTTTCTTTGGATATTTTCAATTAAAGCATACTCCAGAGAGTCGCGGTCATCAACATCCTTGACAATAATTGGTATCTCTTTGAGCCCCAAAGATTTACATGCACGGAGCCTTCTTTCTCCGGCGATTAATTCATAGTTATCTCCCTTACGCCTGACTAAGAGCGGCTGGATAACCCCTTTTTCTTTTATAGACTGGGCTAATTCTTCAATGCTTTGGGGATCAAAATCTTCGCGCGGCTGAAAACGATTAGGCTTAATTTGGTCAGATTGGACAAAAATAATTTCGCTTCTTAAACTAGCTTCTCTCTCCGGAATAAGTGCGCTAATCCCCTTACCTAAGGCTTTTCTTTCCATTAATGATCTCCTTCTGATTTCACTACACTGGGGTTTAAGGGCAGGCCTAAAATCTCC
>JAPLLQ010000076.1:30438-32764 GCA_026387485.1 Candidatus Omnitrophota bacterium
TTTATCGTAGAGATAAATTGGCTTACCAAAGCTTGGCGCTTCGGTGAGCCGGATATTCCGCGGGATGACTGTCTTATAAACTTTATCTTTAAAATGATTTCGCGTCTCTTGGATAACTTCTTTAGTAAGATTAGTGCGGTAATCCGCCATAGTCAAAAGCACCCCTTCGATAGTCAGGCTAGGATTAATATTATCTTTCACAAGTCTAATGGTATTACTAAGTTGCGTTAATCCTTCTAAGGCATAAAATTCACACTGCACCGGGATCAACACAGAGTCTGCGGCACATAATGCATTAATAGTTAGCAGGCCTAATGATGGCGGCGAATCAATGATAATAAAATCGAAATTTGCTTTTTCTTTTTCTAATGCTCTCTTTAATCTATACTCTCTGCCTAACACTCCGACTAATTCTACTTCTGCCCCAGTTAAATCTAAATTAGAGTGAGCGATTAATAAACTAGGGATAGCTGTGGGCTGAAGAATATCTTTAATGTCCAACTCTTCCAGTAAAACGTGGTAGGTACTTTTCTGAATATTATGCTTATTGATACCCATACCGCTGGTAGCATTGGCTTGGGGGTCGAGATCCATAAGCATAACTTTTTTACCGGTAACAGCTAAAAAAACAGCGATATTAATCGCGGAGGTAGTTTTACCAGTGCCGCCCTTTTGATTACAAACCGTGATTATCTTACCCATTGTAATTTATCAAGTTATGAATAGTTCCACGAGAAACTATCCCAAGATACTGAACCTGCCTTAACTGTATTATCCTAAAATCAGGGAGTTTGTCAAGTATTTTTTTACTCTTTAATCAGGCTAACTCTAATCCTGGCTGGTTTAGCGCCGGGCATATCAAAAAGGCCTTTTGTTTCCTCGGAAAGCACCTCTATTTTTACTTTATTCCGCGGTAGCTTCAACTCCCTGAGCGCTTTCTTGATCGCCTCTTCTACGCTCCTAGCCTCTATTTCTAGGCATTTTTTAGCAGTCATTTGGCCTGTTTCATCCTCAATTGAAAAACTAACATTAATATGCTATTAACCAGCCAATATAGCACTAATCCCGCTGGCATATGGTAAAAAATCGCGCCAAACATAACCGGCATAAGTATCAACATCATCTTCTGCTGCTCTGCTGAAGCACCACTCGTAGCAACGGTTGAGGTCTTTTGTTGGATAAACATGCCTATCGCCATGATAATCGGTAGAATATTAATCTCATTACCTAAAAATGGTAGCGAATTAGGCAGGGTAAATAATTTATCCGGCCCGGAAAGATCCTTGATCCATAAAAACTTTGCTCCTTTCAAAACTACTGAACGTATCAACGCATTATAAAGAGCGAAAAATATAGGCATTTGTAATATCAATGGCAAACAGCCGCCTAGAGGGTTAACCTTATGCTGGCGATATAGTTCCATAGTTTCTTTATTCAACCTCTGGGGATTATCTTTATAGAGCTTGCGTAATTCTTCAATGTGCGGCTGCAAAGCCTGCATCTCTTTCATTGAACGCATCTGCTTCAGAGACAATGGATAAAGCAGAAAATAAACTAGTATACTTAAAAGAATAATCGCTAAGCCCCAATTATGCACGATGCGATATAAAAATCCTAAAACCTGTAATAATACTTGAGAAATAATATCAAAGGTCCCGTAATGGATAACCGTTGCCCAGCTAGGCTTGATATTGTTTAACATCTTCACATCTTGAGGGCCTACATAAAGACGAAATAAATGTCCAATCTGCTGGCCAGGCAGAATAACCGTATCCGGAAGATTCAATCCTATTTCAGATTCCTGGTTATTAAGTTTACGGACAAACCCGCTAAAATTATTTGCCTCTGGTTCAATTAAGCCGCAAAAATATTGGTCGCGGAAAGATAAAAATTTAAGATTTATAAATTGCTGGTTTTTCTGAATGCCCAGATGTTGAGTTTTTTCCTCAGTGGCTACTATCAGGCCCTGGTAACGGGCCTGTGGATTCTTTCCGGAAAAGTCTAAGACAGCTAAAATTAAGGCTGGGTTAATTGTCAAAGGGGTGTTAGATAAATTTTTTATTTTTATCTCTAAATCAATGGTATAATTTGACTTATGGAAAGTAAAACTCTTGGAGATTCTTTTCAGTGAATCCAGGCTGACAAATGTAACGCTGTCAGCTGTAGAGCTTTCTTTTTTAAAGGTTAGACTGGGATCATTCAAAAACAGGGCATACTTTAAAGGTAGGCTGTAATTTTGATAGCTTTTAAATTTGACCGCTTTAATCGCTGCCAGCGGTTCAATAAATTCGATTTCTAATTCATCGTTCTGATAATTAAAAATATT
>JAPLLQ010000076.1:32848-43212 GCA_026387485.1 Candidatus Omnitrophota bacterium
TCAATGGCCGGGTTCTGGGTCAAAACAGAAGGAGCAACTACCGGCGCAGAAACTGCGGGCTGAGTTAGTATAGCTTCTTTTGCTATAACTCCTTTATTTTCAAGCGGTTGCTGCTTGGAAACCAGTGCTGACCAGCTTAACAATACCAATAATGAAAGGCTTATTGCTAAAATTAAACGTTTATCCATGATTATACCAAGGGATCATCGCCGGCTTTTCCTGAAAAGGGATGGCAGGACAATAATCTTCTCGCTCCTTTTAAAAATCCTTTTAAAAAACCATATTTGATAATCGCCTGCTTAGTATATTCTGAACAGCTGGGTGTAAACCGACAGCTTACAGGAGTAATCGGCCTGATATGCCCCTGGTATATACTAATCAAGCCAAGAGATAACCTTTTTAAGATTAAATACAAAGCTTTTTTCTTCCTTTGTGCCTGCGGCGGGCTAAAACCTTCCTGCCTTTTCTGGTGGCCATCCTACTGCGGAATCCATGTTTCCTCTTGCCCACGATCTTAGTTGGGGTTTTTAAGTTTTTCTTCATGCAAATTCTCCTTTATACGATTGTTGGTGAGAATGGTTGTTAATTATAACATAAAAGGGTATTCCGTCAATTAGTAATTAGTATCAATCTGCCGGGCCAAGAGTATTAATCCAAGGTTATCCACAATTCCGTCGAGGATTAACGCGTAACTGGGCCTGACAGAATTAGGCTAATTTTATTTTTGTTGACGTGGCAATAAATTATTGTATAATGCCCGGGTAACCAGCTGTTTTTTTTAACCAAGCAATAATATTTTTTTGAGGCGTATCTTTTTTACTTGCAACTTCTTTGCTTTCTGTTATAATAATTTTTCGTATTAAGATTCAGGGGAGATGACTGTCCCAAGAGTATACCCTTGCCTTAATAAGAGATCTAGAATCTCGTTTTAGATAAAGCAATTTATTTTCCACAGATTTATTCAAGCTGTGAATAATCTGTTAATAACATCGATATGCCGGATATAGCTCAAACCTGGAATCAAGCTCAAGACTATTTAAAAGAGAGGCTTGGCGCAAGCACCTTTGAAACCTGGATACTTCCTCTTAAGTTCAGGCCCAAGGGAGAAGATTGCATTGTGCTGGAGGCGCCGGATACTTTTTTTAAAGACTGGGTGCAAAAGAATTACTCTGCCTTTATTAATGAGGCTTTAGTGTCTAGCGGCCAGACAGGGATCAAGATCGAGCTAGAGGCGGAAGTAGCTAGCCAGAAACCAGCCCCGGAAAGCCTAGTGCGGATTTCTCCCACAGCCAGCCGGGAAACCCCTGCACTCTTAAATTTAAATAGCCGCTATACATTTGATAATTTTGTAGTGGGTTCATCCAACCGCCACGCCCACGCATATTCTTTGGCAGTAGCTAATGCTCCGGCGAAAACCTATAATCCTTTGTTTATTTACGGCGGGGTGGGGCTGGGTAAGACCCATTTAATTCAAGCCATCTGCCACCAGGTCCACGGCCAGTCTGCGGGCAATTTGAAGATCATTTACTTACCTTCCGAACGGTTTACTAATGAACTAATCAGCGCTATCCAACACCACTCCACTGCGGCATTCAGACAAAAATATAGAAACGCGGATGTATTAGTTATTGATGACGTGCACTTCTTCGGAGGTAAGGATTCAACCCAGGAAGAATTTTTTCATACCTTTAATGCTCTTTATGACGCGCATAAACAAATTATCCTTTCCTCGGATCGGCCGCCCAAAGAGATCACCGACTTGCAGGATAGGTTAGTCTCGCGCTTTGGTTGGGGTTTAACCACCGATATCCAACTCCCGGACTTAGAAACCAGGGTAGCTATATTAAAGAAGAAGATCGAGCGGGAACCGGTTACGGTGCCGGATGATGTAATATTTTTTATTGCCCAACTGATTAAAACCAATATCCGGGAACTAGAGGGCGCATTAGTCAGGACCATGGCCTACTCCCTAATGGAGGAGGCGCCGATTACATTAGATTTGACTAAAGAGGTTTTGAAAGATTTACTAAAAGAGCCTAAAAAGCTCATTACTGTAGATTTTATCCAGCGTTGCGTGGCCGAGGAGTTCGGGCTTCCTGTATATGAATTAAAAACCAAACGGCGCAATAAAACAATAGTCTTGCCTCGGCAGATAGCGATGTATTTAAGTAGGGAGTTAACTGATTTATCTTTACCGGAGATAGGCCATTGTTTTGGTGGAAAGGACCACACCACGGTTTTACACTCTTATAATAAAATTAAAGGGGAGTTGACGAATAATGCTTCTTTATATGAAAAAGTAGAGAGGTTAATACATATTATCAAACATTGAGTTCAAGGGTTATCCTAGTTAGTTTTTTTACTTAAAGGGTGTTTAGGGTGTTGGTTAAAGAGTTTTACACAGACACAGGTAGGTACTATTACTATTACTGTTTTAATATATTATAAATAATAAATAGTAAGGAGAGCGCAAAATGAAACTTAGGGTAGAAAAAGATGTTTTATTAAGTAGTATACAGACCGTACAAAACATTATTATCACCAAAGCTACTTTACCTATATTATCTAATATTTTAATCGAAGCCCAAGAGGGGAGTTTAAGGTTAACCGCCACAGATTTAGATATCGGAATAAGTTGTGTAATACCTGTGGATACTCAAGAAATAGGGGCAATCACTATCCCAGCTAAAAGGTTTAGTGATATTATTAAAGAGTTACCTGCGGCAAGCGTCAATATTACCACTAAAAAAAACAACCAAGTGAATATTGAAACCGAAATATGCCAATTTAAGATTATGGGGTTGGCCCGGGAAGAGTTTCCTAAACTACCCGAGTTTAAAGATAAGGAGGTAATAAAGATAAAGCAGGGTGTTTTTAAGGGTATGTTAAATCTTACATCTTTCGCGATCTCTATGGATGAGTCGAGGTATATTTTAAACGGTATTCTTTTTAAAATCCACAAAGGCAACCTTCTTTTAGTTGCCACGGACGGAAAAAGGCTAGCAGTGGCAGAGCAAAACATTAATTATGTTTCGGATAAAGAGATTAGTATGATTGTGCCGATTAAAACCATCCATGAACTCAACCGTAACTTAAAAGAGGAGGGTGAGTTATCAGTAATTTTAGGGGCCAATCAGGTTTTGTTTGACCTGGGTAATGTGGTGATGATCTCGCGCTTAATTGAAGGGGAATTCCCGGACTATAAGCAGGTTATCCCGGTTGTATCGGAAAATAAAATGCGGGTTGAAAGGGAACAGTTATTGTTAGCAGTAAAAAGGGCGGCATTATTATCTACCCCGGATTATCAGGCGGTCAAGCTCGAATTATTTAAAAATAAATTGGTGGTTTCTAAATCTACTCCGGATGTCGGAGAGTCGCGCGAAGAATTGGAGGTGGTTTATCAAGGCAAAGAATTAGCCATCGGTTTTAATCCTGGCTACCTAATCGATGTTTTAAAGAACCTCCAAGATGACAATGTAGAGTTAGAATTGACGGATGGCGAAAAACCTGGAGTGATTCGCATTAGCGGTTACGTGTATATCGTCTTGCCAATGCGCTTAAGCTAGGTATGGAAGCAATCAAGGATACAATTCAAAACGTCTTTAAGGAATTGGTAGCTAAAAAAGCCCAATCCGACTCGAGTCTTGAAAGCTGGTTAAAAAAAATCTTGACAAAAAAGGAACTGGGGCATATAAAGCTACAATATTTTCGTAAAGGAGTTGTAGGGCTTAATGTGGATTCCTCCAGCTGGCTCTACACCTTTAATTTAAAAAAAGAGGGGTTACTGGCAAGCCTTAAGGATAAATCATCGGCAGTCAAAACCATACGTTTTCGTATCGGAGAGGTAAAGTGAAAAAGGTAAAAGCTAAAAAAGCAGAGCAGTTAAAAAAATCGCCGCAGCCGGCTGATAAAGGCAAGGCCTACGACGCTACCAGCATCCAGGTTTTAGAGGGGATAGAAGCAGTCAGGCTTAGGCCGGCGATGTATGTCGGGGATACTTCAACGCGCGGGCTGCACCATTTAGTTTATGAGGTGGTTGATAATAGCGTAGATGAAAGCTTAGCAGGATATTGTAACTCTATTGCGGTTGGGGTGCATGCTGATAATAGCGTAGAGGTAATTGATAACGGGCGCGGCATTCCGGTGGATATGCATAAAACGGAAAAAAAGCCCGCGGTAGAAGTTGCCTTAACTACCCTGCACGCCGGAGGTAAATTTGATCATCGTTCTTATAAAGTTTCCGGCGGACTTCATGGCGTAGGCGTAAGCTGCGTAAACGCACTCTCTGATTGGCTGGAGGTAGAGGTTAAAAGAGACGGTAAGGTTTACCACCAGCGTTATGAGCGCGGCAAGACCGTTTCTAAGTTAACGGTTATCGGTAAAAGCAATGCTACCGGCACTAAAATTACTTTTAAGCCGGATAAAACCATCTTCAATAAAATTGATTTTTCCTATGATATATTATCCCAACGTTTAAGAGAGCTGGCTTTTTTAAATAAAGGCTTAAAAATAAAATTAGAAGACGCTCGTACAGACAAAGAGTCGGTATTTGAATTTTCCGGCGGGATTGTCTCCTTCGTAGAGTATTTGAATAAAAATAAAAATTCCTTGCACCATAAAGTAGTCTATTTCCAAAAGGTGCAGGATGATATCAATGTCGAAGTCGCCCTGCAATATAATGACGGCTATGCCGAAACCATATTTTCTTTTGCCAATAATATCAATACCATCGAGGGCGGCACGCATTTATCCGGGTTTAAATCCGCTTTAACCCGGGCGATCAACCAGTATGCCAAATCCAAAAACTTATTGAAAGATGATGTTGCGATTACCGGAGATGATGCCCGTGAAGGGTTGACCGCGGTAATTAGCGTAAAAGTTCCTAACCCGCAGTTTGAAGGACAAACCAAGACTAAGCTGGGAAACTCTGAAGTAGAGGGTTTGGTTGCGTCAGCGAGCCTGGATGCGCTGGCAAGTTATTTTGAAGAGAATCCTTCTGTTGCCAATAAAATTATTGATAAAGTAATTGTCGCTTCCCGGGCCCGGGAAGCTGCGCGCAAGGCCCGCGAATTAACCCGTAGAAAAGGAGCGCTGGAAGGCGCAGGCTTACCCGGTAAATTAGCAGACTGTTCCGAGAGAGATCCGGCCTTGTGCGAGGTGTATATTGTAGAAGGCGATTCCGCCGGCGGATGTTTTTTTGGAGACACCAAAATAGCTTTAACTGATGGGCGAAACATCGCCTTTAAAAAGCTGGTTAACGAAGAAAAGGCCGGTAAGAAAAATTATTGTTATACCATTGGCCTCGACAATAAAATCGTAATTGGGGAAATAAAAAATCCCAGGATGACAAAGCAAGGAACCGAAGTTATTAAAGTCGTGCTTGATAATAACGAAGAAGTTATTTGTACTCCTGACCATAAGTTTATGTTAAGGGATGGTGGTTATAAAATGGCAAAAGACTTAACCTCGCAGGATTCTTTAATGCCGCTTTATCGCAAATATTCAGAAATTGGCGGGCGCATTACTATCCAAGGCTATGAAATGGTTTTTGATTCAAAATCTAATAAATGGATTTTTACCCATTTATTATCTGATAGATTTAATTTAAAGAGCGGTGCTTCCTCAAAAGAAATTGGCGACACCATTCATCATAAAGATTTCAATAAATTAAATAATAATCCGGGTAATTTAGTAAGAATGGGGAACAGGGAGCATCTTTTATATCACACAAAAATCCTCGAAATGACGCTTCATAGTAAAGAGACGAAAGAAAAATCTAGAAAAGCCCATCAAAAAACGGCGTATCGGGAAAAGGTTAGAAAAATTATGTCGACGCCGGAGATGAGAAAAATGTTAAGCCAAAGAGCAAAAAAACAATGGGAAAATGATGAGTATAAGAATTATATGGCTCGGAAGTTCCTGGAATTTTATCGTAGTCACCCCGAGTATCAAAAGCGAAATACACAAACCTTGAATCTGTCCCAGAAGAATTATTGGTCTGGAAAAAACCATAGGGACGAACAAGCTGAAAAGGTTAAAAGATATTTTGAACTTTATCCTGAAGCGAAAAAACACCTATCTAGAAAAGCTAAGATAGAATGGTCAAATAAAGACCTTGTGAATTGGAGAAGAAACAAAACAAGCCAGCAGTGGAGTCAGGAATTCCGGGAAAAACGGAAAGCCGCTTATAATAGAACTTATTTAGATAGAAGCTTGGCGTTCGCGAGATTGGTATATGAGGACCATGGTAGTCTTGAACTATATGATGATGAAAGGCAAGTACTGCCTCGGCGCGACAATAACCTTTTGAAGTACAATACCCTAGTAGATAGGTTTTTTAACACTGATCAAAACGCGCTTTTAGAGGCGGTTGTAAACTACAACCATAAAATCAAGCGCATAGAAAAAGTTGAAGAAAAGGTAGATGTTTACGATATTGAAGTACCAGAGACGCATAATTTTGCCTTGGCCAGCGGAATTTTTGTGCATAATAGCGCCAAACAAGGACGCGACCGTCGCTTCCAGGCCATACTTCCGATTAAAGGCAAGATACTGAATGTAGAGAAATCCCGGTTAGATAAAATTTTATCCAATGAGGAAATCAGGACCATCATCACCGCTTTAGGGACCAGCGTCGGTGAAGAATTTGATATATCCAAATTACGCTACAACAAGATAGTGTTAATGGCGGATGCGGATATTGATGGCTCGCATATCCGTACGCTCTTACTTACGCTTTTATACCGGCAGATGCCTAAGCTGGTTGAGGAGGGCCATGTCTATATTGCTCAGCCTCCGCTCTATAAAATTAAAAGAGGCCAGCGCGAAGAGTATATCCAAACTGAGCATCAGATGAATGAATTGCTTTTAGACTTAGGAAGAGAAGGCCATAGTTTTATCCGCTTAAAAGATAAAGAAAAATTTACCGATAATAAATTTAAAGACCTATTAGAGCTTTTAGTAGAGTTAGAAAAAATCAGCAAGGTTTTAGACAAGAAGGGAGTGGATTTTGCAAAATACCTTACTTTTAGGCACCCAAAGACCAAAAAGATGCCTATTTATAGGGTAAAAGTGGAGGGCAAAGAGCATTTTCTCTATTCTGACAAGGAATTAGCCAGCTTAACCGATAAAGAGGAGAAGGAAACTGAGTTAGATAGGCTGGAACTCTTTGAGGCTCAAGATATTGAGCGCATCCTGGTAAAAATAGAAAAATTAGGGCTAGATGTCACCACTTATGCTGGTTCTCAGCTAGAAGTTACTACTACTAAAAAAGAAAAGGAGATTAAACTGAAGCCGCTCTACCGGATCACCAATGAAAAAGACCAAAAAGACCTTTTTAGTTTAAAGGAGGTCTTGGCCTATATTAAAGAATCAGCTGATAAAGGCATGCATATACAAAGGTATAAGGGTTTAGGCGAGATGAATCCCCAGCAGCTTTGGGATACTACTATGGATCCGGAAAAAAGAACGATTTTACAGGTTATGTTAGAGGATGCGGTTGAGGCGGATAAGATGTTTACGGTTTTAATGGGCGACCAGGTTGAGCCGCGCCGTCAATTCATAGAAGATTATGCGCATCAAGTAAAGAATTTGGATATTTAATATGTATACACGCAACGAAAAAATAATTCCGGTTTATATTGAGGATGAGGTTAAAGATTCCTATTTAAATTATGCCATGAGCGTAATTGTCGGCCGCGCCCTGCCTGATGTGCGCGACGGATTAAAGCCGGTGCATCGCAGAATTCTTTACGCCATGCAAGAACTTAATCTTGAGCACTCTAAGCCTTATAAGAAATGTGCGCGTATTGTCGGTGAAACCATGGGTAAGTATCATCCACATGGCGATGTGGCTATTTATGATACCCTGGTGCGCATGGCGCAAGATTTTTCTTTGCGCTATCCCTTAGTAGACGGACAGGGCAACTTTGGTTCGGTTGATGGAGATGCTGCCGCGGCTATGCGTTATACCGAGGCGCGTCTGGCCGCGGTTTCTGAAGAGATGCTTGGTGATATTGAAAAAGAAACCGTTAACTTCGGCCCGAACTTCGACTCTTCTTTAAAGGAACCCTTACTTTTACCAGCAAGTTTGCCGAATCTATTAGTGAACGGCTCAAGCGGTATTGCCGTGGGCATGGCGACCAATATACCACCGCATAATTTAAGTGAGGTCTGTGACGCCATTATGTTTCTTTTAGATCACCCTGAGGCAGAAATTAAGGACTTAATGCATTATGTCAAGGGGCCAGATTTTCCTACTGGAGGATTGATCTGCGGCAAGACGGGGATTAAAGATGCGTATACTACCGGAAGAGGTAAGTTATTAATACGCTCTCGGGCCACCGTAGAGCATCAAAAGAATGGCAAAGACTTAATTATTATTACTGAAATTCCTTATCAGGTGCAGAAGTCCGGCGTTATTGAAGCTATCGCGGCCTTGGTTGATGATAAAAAAATTGAAGGCATATCTGATATCCGCGATGAATCTGATAAGGACGGCATGCGTATTGTAGTTGAACTTAAGCGCGATATCGAATCCCAGATTGTTTTGAATCAACTTTTTAAACATACCCAACTAGAAACCACATTTGGCATTATTATGCTGGCCTTGGTGGATAATCGGCCCAAGGTATTAAATTTGCGGCAGGTATTAGATTGTTATATTGAGCATCGCAAGATTGTTATCCGCCGACGCACTCAGTTTGAATTAGATAAGGCTTTAAGGCGTGCGCATATTTTAGAAGGTTTAAAAATAGCGCTTAAGTTTATCGATCGTATTATTAAAGTAATCAAAACCTCAAAGAGCGTAGAGAGCGCCAAAGTAAATTTAATGAAGGAGTTTGAGCTTTCGGAGTTGCAGTCGCAGGCAATCCTTGAAATGCAATTGCAGCGCTTAACTGCTCTTGAGCGCGATAAAATTGATGCCGAGTACGCCGAGCTTTTAAAGAAAATTGAAATCTGCCGGGCGATTTTAGGTTCAGAGAAAAAAGTCGAAGGGATTATTAAGGAAGAGCTGGAGAATTTAAAGAAAAAATATGGTGATCAAAGGCGTACAGATATAGTGGGTGAAGCAGAAGAGCTGGAGGTTGAGGATTTAATTGCTGATGAGGATGTGGTAGTTACTATCAGCCACGGCGGTTATATTAAGCGTCTACCGGTAAGCTCGTATCGTAAACAAAAGCGTGGAGGAACTGGGGCAACAGGGGCAGACTTAAAAGAAGAAGATTTTAGTGAGCATCTTTTTGTGGCCTCTACCAAAGATTACCTTTTGATTTTTACCGATCAAGGACAGGTGCACTGGTTAAAGGTTTATGAGATACCCCCAGCTAGCCGTATTTCTAAGGGCAAGGCGATTGTGAATTTGGTGCAGATGGAGCAGGTAGCGAAAATCAGCTCTACTATCCCGGTTAAAGATTTTTCACCGGATAAATATTTGGTTATGGTGACTAATCTTGGGCAAATTAAGAAAACCAAGTTAGAGGCTTATGGTAATCCGCGCAAAGGCGGGATTATCGGCATCACCGTAGAGAAAAACGACGCTCTTATCGGCGTAGAATTAACTGATGGCAAGCAGGAATTATTAATCGGCACCCGTCAGGGAAAAGCCATCAGGTTCTCTGAGGAAAAAGTGCGGGATATGGGTAGGGCGGCCAAAGGCGTGCGGGGAATATCATTGGGTAAAAAAGACGAAGTTATAGATTTTGTCGTTCCCCAAAAAGGCGAAGGGATATTAACCGTTACCAGCTTAGGTTTTGCCAAACGCACCACCATCGAGGCATACCGTTTGACTTCCCGCGGGGGTAAAGGCGTAATCAATATTAAGGTTACCGATAAAAACGGCGAGGCAGTGAATATCAAGGCAGTCAGCGATAATGATGAGTTAATGGTGATTACCCAGAATGGAATATTCTTACGCTGCGCAGTGAAAGATATCCGTGAGACCGGGCGTTCTGCCCAAGGCGTACGTCTGATTAAACTACAGGATAAAGACCGCGTATCTTGCATTGCGCCGGTAATTGCCGAGGAAGAGGAATAAGGCTCGACCCCGTCGTCTTCCCGCAAAGAACTTGATAGAGACTTGATGCGGGATCCCGCACCGGGTAGTTTTTCTATTGTTATTTGCGGGAAGCCTGGTCTAGGACAAGAGATATTAGATCGGGTTACGGAGTTATTAATGTGCTATGTTTACGTTTTGTGTAGCTTAAAAAATAATAGATATTATATCGGTTCCACTAACAACTTAAAAAGAAGGTTAGCTGAGCATAATAGAGGCGAATCTTTATCGCTTAGAAATAAAGGTCCATTTAAGTTGGTTTATTGCGAAGAATATGCTGCAAAGAGAGATGCAATCCTTCGAGAAAAAC
>JAPLLQ010000076.1:43222-43695 GCA_026387485.1 Candidatus Omnitrophota bacterium
AGCTATAAAAGTGGAGTAGCTTTTAAGAAGTTATTGGTTAAGGGCTCGACCCCGTCGTGTAGCCTGGTCTAGGACAAGAGCTTTTCAAGCTCTCGACACGGGTTCAAATCCCGTCGGGGTCATTTAATTATAAAAAAAGGGATTTGTAGCACGGGTTCTCCCGCATCCAACTAGTAACTTATTTGATGCGGGACCCCGCACCATGTAAGTAAATAGCTGTTTGCGGGGAAATCCCGTCGGGGTCATTAAAAAATATGTGTGGAATAATCGGCTATATCGGTAACAGGGAAGCTCAGCCTATCCTGATGAGCGGTTTAAAGCGGCTAGAATATCGCGGTTACGATTCTAGCGGTTTAGCCATAATCCTCAGCCACAAAAATATCCCCTCTATTAGAAAATCCGTCGGCAAAATCAGCGCGTTAGAACATTTAGTTAATAAAAGACCCCTATCGGGAACTATGGGTATTGCTCAT
>JAPLLQ010000076.1:43715-50132 GCA_026387485.1 Candidatus Omnitrophota bacterium
TATCGTGCATAATGGCATCATTGAAAATTTTGAAGGCCTAAAAGCCCAGCTGATCAAAGAAGGCCATGAATTTTCCAGCCAGACCGATAGCGAGGTCATCGCTCATCTGATTGAAAAGTTTTCTAAAGATAGCTCCCTTGAAGAAGCTGTGCGCAAGGCGCTAAAGCTTCTTTCCGGTTCTTTTGCTATCGGAGTTATATCTAAAAGAGAACCGGATAAGCTAATCGGTGCCCGTTTAGGTAGCCCCTTGATTATCGGTGTAGGCAAGGGCGAGAATTTTTTGGCCTCGGACGTGCCGGCAGTAATGGAGCACACCAAAGAGGTAATCTTTTTGGAAGAGAACGAAATGGTAGTTTTAACCAAAGATAATATTAAAGTCACTGACTTCTCCGGAAAAGAAATTGCTAAAAAAGTTACTGCCATTAGCTGGGATATTGAGCAGGCTCAGAAGCAGGGATATGAGCACTTTATGTTAAAAGAGATTAATGAGCAGCCTAAAATCATCGAGGCCCTTTTAGGAGCGCGGATTGTCAAGGATAGCAATAAAATTTTTTTTACCGAACAGAATATCCCCGAAGAGAAATTAAAAAACCTCAAAAAAATCTCGATTGTCGCCTGCGGCACTGCCTATCATGCAGGTTTAGTGGGTAAATATATTTTAGAATCCATTTGCGAGATACCTACATCGGTGGAGGTTTCCAGTGAATTCCGCTACCACAAGCTCTTGATCGACAAAGGTTCTTTAGTTATCGCCATTAGTCAGTATCGGGCTCAAAGAGCTGGAAGGAGTGAAGGTCTAGTGTCAGAGAAGCCAAGAAATATGGCGCGCCGGTGCTTTCAGTCTGTAATGTTTTAGGCTCAACCTTGACCCGGGAATCCGAGGGGATAATTTATACCCACGCCGGCCCGGAGATTGGGGTAGCCTCAACCAAAGCCTATACTGCCCAGTTAATCGCGCTCTATCTTTTTGCTTTTTATCTGGCCAGAATTAAGAATACCTTATCCGATGAGAAACTTAAGAAATACCTCGATGAATTTAGAAGAGTACCTAAACTACAGGAGGAGATTTTAAAGCATCAAAAGGATATCGGCAAACTTAGCCGCAGGCATTCGCATTTTGGCTGCTTCTTATTCTTGGGCCGCAATATCAATTATCCCTCGGCATTAGAGGGCGCGCTAAAATTAAAAGAAATTTCTTATATCCCGGCAGAAGGCTACGCTGCCGGAGAGATGAAGCATGGCCCGATTGCCTTAATTGACGAGTACCGGGCAGTAGTCTGTATTGCGCCGGAATCCAAGGTTTATGAAAAAATGGTTTCCAATATTCAGGAGATCCGCAGCCGCGAAGGCCAGATTATTGCCATTGCTACCGAAGGAGACCAGAATATAAAAGAGCTAACCGATGAAGTTATTTATATACCCAAAATAGACGAATTCTTCTCTCCCCTATTAGTGGCGCTTCCCTTGCAATTATTGGCGTATCATATCTCGGTAAAAAGAGGCGCTGATGTTGACCAGCCGCGTAATTTAGCCAAGTCAGTAACCGTTGAATAATGCTTTATATCGTCGCTACCCCGATAGGCAATCTTCAAGATATAACCTTACGCGCCGTAGAAGTTTTAAAATCTGTCGATTTAATCGCCTGCGAAGATACCCGGCATACTAAAATCCTGCTCAATCATTACGGAATTAGCAAGCCCACCACCAGTTTTTTTCAACATAATAGGTTTATCAAGGGTGAATACTTGCTTAATCTTTTAAAAGAGGGTAAACATATTGCTTTAGTTTCAGATGCCGGAACACCCGGGATACTTGATCCCGGATATAACCTGATTAATTTAGCGATCAAAAATAATATTGAGTTAACTTTTATTCCCGGGCCCACGGCATTTATAAGCGCCTTAGTGCTTTCAGGCAAGCCAGCCCATGAATTTTATTTTGCCGGATTTCTTCCCAATAAGAAAATCAGCCGTAAGAATAAGTTGCGAGCATTAGCCAAATTAAAGTGCACAGTTCTCTGTTATGAATCCTGCCACAGGATTTTAGCTACTCTTGAAGATATTCAGGAAGTATTTGGTGAAAGAGAGATTGTGGTCGCTAGAGAATTGACTAAGAAATTTGAAGAAGTTATCCGCGCCACCCCCCAAATCATCCTTGCCAAATTCAAACAAACCAAGCCCCGCGGCGAATTTGTACTGGTAATTTAAGCACAAAATTGTCCAATCTGAACCTCAAGTAATGTCCAATTTAACCCTTTCAATCTAAAGCGTTTCCTTATCAAGGGGTTCCGCAGGCACACACCCCGAAGCAGGGGATAGATATTAAGGAACCGCTTTCCTAAAACCTCTATTTTACCCTTGTATTCTCTTACCTATAATGCATACTTCTATTGTATTATACATGGCTGATAAACCATAAGTTAAGAGAAGAATGAAAATCAAATCCTCTATATTTTTTAAGATTATTGCGCTTACTCTATGTTTTTTCATGTGCATAGAGCAATCTAGCTTTGCGCAAGTGGCAGCACAAATAGATATCTCTGGCCACATTGCCGCTTTCCGTAATTCCATTACTCAGGATAAATTCCGTCCGCTGCACTTAAGATACCTATCTTATGATCCTATCCAGAATAATTTTAGATTACTTTTAGACAAGGGCACACTAAAGAACCCGCGAACTAACGAACTTGAGAACGCCTCTAAAGAGCTACTGAGGTATTTTTTGATCGGCGTATCTTTACCCAATAATTCTTTCTGGGTGAAGAGGATAATGTTATTGATTCGCTCTTAGCCCAGACTGATATCGGCAAGGTTCTTTTGGAGGCGGATGTTCAGCTAAAAAAAGATACGGCTTTGGCGACCTCGCCGGATACCAAAGAAGGTAAGGAATATTGGGATAAATTATATCGTAAGGCCGAAGAGATTTTCGGTAGCCAAAACGTTACTATTCCTACCTTAACCCGGCCCTGGGTTGTGCCGGGAGAGATCATTATCCGTGAGACTAATGATAATGCCTATATTTATAAGGCGACTTTAAAAGTTATGTTAGAGGAGGATTATTTAAAGAATTCGGCAGTTTATAATTTTAAAGATGAGCGCTTAAAAGAATTAAATACTTACGCTTCGCAAATTTTACGCGAGAAAATTATTCCAAAACTCACCCAAGAAGTTAATACCTCTAAAAGATATGCTGCACTCCGCCAAGTGTATTATTCCTTAATTTTAGCCCAATGGTTTAAGCAGAGATTTTACGGCAAGGGTGGCCTTTACTCACATCTCATTGATACCAAAAACCTCAATGGCTTAACTTCTAAGGAAAGCTGGTCCAAGACCACCTACTTTCAGCAGTATCAAAAATCATTTAAAGACGGCGAATATAATTTTAAGCTTCCGGTATCTACGCCCTTTGGCCAGACTATAAGAAGTTATTTTTCAGGGGGAGTTGCATTAGGAGGGTGTAGGCCTGTTTCAGCGTTTCCTCCAGGACAGACGGCTATTCTTGAAGGAGGCGGAAGCTACTTAAATACAGGGGCTAGCCGAGAGAGGAATATTGGGCGCGGGGTGGGCGGTAATGATATCCCGATAGGGTATGATGCGACTAACGGAAAAGTTACATTAGAAAAGCTGCCCATCGCTACAGGTCAATCAAGCCAACCGAGTTTCACATCTCCGTTGCCCCCCGCATCCGCCCCCGCCGCCACGAGGGGCACTTTACCTGAGAATTTACTAGAGGCAGTTCGTTGGATTGACTCAACAGATGTAGTTCCGGGTATGGAAGCCGTCTCCGTAGGGCCAGGTACTCCTAGGTATCTCTATCTGGAAAGAAAAATGCAAGAGGCGCAAAGTATTCCCTGGGAACAATTTTTAGTGGCTAAGGGAGTAAACGTACGTGTTTACGAACCAAAAGAAGAATACAATAAAAGTTGGCGTGACGATGTTGCACAATGGCAGGGGATGGAAGGAAAGCTAAAGATAGAACCAACAGAATCCGCACGGTTTGAAAAAAACAATTTTCCCGATGGCTCAGTTGATATAATTACGATATTGAGTGTATTAAGCGACCGTTCAATCCCGGAGTCGGTTAGAAAAGAGATTGTTTTGAAAGCCGCTCGCGCTTTAAGACAGAAAGGATATTTGGTTATAGGATGGTATGACCTTGTGGCTGGCAAGAAAGTTTCCGCCGAGGAAGAAGCGGAAACGCAAAGCCTTCTTGCTTGGTTACAAAAAGAAACGGGTTATAAATTGACGCCAGTTACTGGTGGTTTAGAAACAGGGCAAACCGCCCATAGATGGGTTATATATAAAATTAACAAACCCACGCCATCCGTCTCCGGTCCAGCCGCCGCATCAGCCCCCGCCGCCCCCGGCTCAGCCGCTGGGCTGCAAAGCAGATTACAAGATACCCTAAGGTTGATAAAAGAGATTGCTGAAGAAGATTCCTTTAAAAAGTCTTTAGAAGAATACAGTGCAGAGAAAGAAAGGTTATTTGGCATATATGGGGAAGTAGCTCAGATTGCGAAGGGGATAAGGGAGATTGATAGTTTTGATTTAGTTATAAACCCGGCAAGCGGCTCGGATATTAAAGCTGGGTTTTCTTATGGCAATAATTTGGTTACTATTGACCGGAATAACCTTTTTAAGGTATTCTTAGAATTCCTAGCTATCGGAAAAAAAGAATCTTTAAAAGAACAACTAAGAGGCTACTTAGAAAACAAGTTTTACTTTGGTCTGCATAGTTCGGGACGGCAGGTGGGATTCGTAGAATATGCTGCTGAACTGATAGCAATGGGAGCAGACTTAAACAGTTTGGAGGTAATTTCCGATCAAGATATAGCGGGTTTACATATGACAGAGGTCGCGTTTAAAGTTAAGGGAAAGCAATTTACTCATACGCATTTTACCTATACTTTTACAGGGGGTGCAGAAGATGCAAAAGCGGTTCAGTCTATAAAAGATGTTCTAGTCAAAAAGACCAATGCGAATGTTTTACTTCTTTCTAAGGCAGGCTCAGAGTTGAGTGGTAAAAATGAATGGTTAAAAAGTATAGATCCTTTATTGCCGGCCGGTGGTATGTTAGTTACTGATTTCTCTTGGTCCGGAGTTGGCCTACAGGATGTGACCCCGCAGCAAAAGGTTGCAAATCTTGGATTATCCGAGACAAGGAATTATGGTTATGCCCATGCTACACAAGATCTGCATTTTTTTGAAAAAAAGGCAGGCAAAGATAGTCGAGAGTTAGCTCAAACGACATCCGCCCCCGCCGCCGCATCCACCCCAACCGAAAGGGCGTCTACCGCGTTAGCCAAACAGATGGAGCGCGAGGGTAAGAGTCGTGAGGAGATATTGCGGGAAACCGGCTATTGGCGGCTTGGGCAAGACATGCAGGTAAGTATTGACTTTTCCTCATTGCGATTACGCCCCGACGCCCTGGCCGTGCTGCGAGCTAAGAAAGCAAGTGGACAGGAAGCGGTTTTAGCCGACATCATTGAGGATGGCTGGGAAGGAGTGTGGCTTGTCCCCGAATTAACACAAACTCGTGTGACCATAGAGCCTGCACCAGAAGGGCCTGTCAAATACTGGGGAGCAATGGTCTATGTAGCGAAAGATGGTGCATTGGTTATCGCTTTCAATAAAGCTTCTGCGTTTAATAAGGATGGCATGCTAAGCAAGGGCGTTGGGAGCAGGTTTATTCACGAAGTATCACACGCATTGGGACATATAAAGAACTATGCGAGAGGTGGTAATCCTGCGAATGAAGAATATATGCTAACGTATGCAGAGTATGCTAGGGTGGCTTTGCAATTGAGACAGTTGGCGAAAAGGAATAGATTGATTTTTGGGGAGAAAGGGGTTGTTTTAGAGTCTCTTGTGGCTGCCCCGATTGAAGATGTTATTGAGCGATGGCAGGCAGATCACCATGAAACGGTAAACCCGGAAGCGGTGGAAGTTGCTAAGTCCGCTGCGACGGACGCCGAACTTGTATTTGCAGGGTCGTTCAGGAAGGATTCAGTCGCCGCAGACTCGAGGAATTATCGTTTGTTACAAGGTGAGGCTGTTGCGCGCATGGAGCAAATCCGTGCCGCAATGACTGCGCAAGAACGGCAGGCAGAGCATCCATATAATACCTTGACTAGGATGTTACGTGAAGAACGCTTGCTCACTAAGGGACAAAAGCCGGAGGATGTACTGATTTATAGGGAACATAAGCCCGCATCCGCCCCCGCCGCCCAGCCAGAGGCAAAACCGGGTATAGAGGGTCCGCTTTTAAATGATACCATGACAAAAGAGGAAATCTACAGAGAGGTAAAAAGAATAATTACCAAAAACCGCCCGAATGCCCCGGATGAAGTAATATATGTGGTAGTAAAGACGGCCCGCCATTTTACTTCATTACTAAGTGAAGAAGATATTTTAATGG
>JAPLLQ010000076.1:50205-58314 GCA_026387485.1 Candidatus Omnitrophota bacterium
ATGGTATATGACCGGCAACTTAGTGAATGGCATCCTGGAGGGGGGGATTGGTCGAAATTCTTCGGACAGGAAGGCGTAAGTAGGAAAGGCTTTTCAGCAGACGCGGTAGAAAAAGTACGTACAATATTAACCGATGGTAGGTATAGACCCGAGCCATCAGAAGCAGCGGGTTTTTCTTTAGAAGATATTCGAGCCGGCGCGGAAAGAGTGCTAGAAAAAGACGAGCTTGTTTCGTTTAAGTTTTTAGAGACTATTGATAAATTAGAGAGAATTCTGCCATATCTATATGAGATGGTCAGAAAGATAATCACCGAAGATCTGCTTAAGTATGACAAAATTATTATTTTAGGTCGCGATGCGGAAATATTTTATGATGCCTTAAAGGCTGTATTAATAGGTAGACCTGAGGCCGAGAAAATAACATTGCTTCCTGCAAGCAAGAACTTTCTTATCAACTTAAATTCGCGCACAACTAAACAGGACAGAGAAGAATTCTTGACAAGCCATGGTTTAAATGAAGGTACGCTAAAAAATGGCAAGACACTTTTAATAGATACAGGGTATGTTGGTTCGGCGGGACAGCTCCTTATTGAGGTTATGCAAAGACTATATATGATTTCTGATATTTGGCAGAGAGTCCATATTAAACTTGTAGCTATTTATCCAGGTGCCACAGGTGTCGTCCCTGCAAATCTTGTTATAAACCAGATGATTTTAACTGATCCAGGTGAAGACACTTTAAATAAAGAATTTCCTAAGAGCAATAGGCCGCGCATAGTGCGGGGAGTCAATTTTACCGTGGCCGACGCAATACAAGCGTTGCCTCATTTTTACCATCGTCCTTACGCGCTAGAGCGGTCTAGTGACGGGAAGCTCGTAGTAATTTCTAGTCCGGTGCTCGATGATATGACGTCCGACATTGACCGTCCGAACGATGTCAATGTAGATAATGACAATCCGGTCTTAGCGATGATTATCCAGCGCAGGGTGGTGGAATATTTTAATGCTAGACGACAGGAATTATTAGCTACCCCCGCCGTCGCATCCGCCCCCGCCGCCCAACCCGCCGGTCAGGCACAGAAAGACAAGAAAACCAATCTGATTCACGTGATGGCGGGGACAGAGGAACTGCCGGATGATTATAAAGCCAGGTTTGCTCGAGCAATAAATGAAACCCCCGCGCAATACTTAGACAGATTACGTAATTCCGAATACGAAATAGAGGTAATCATTGCAGATAATCCTAGGCAGCTTAAGGAGTACGCAGAGATGGTTGGCTTTAGAGATGATGTCGGAAATGCATTCGGATACAATAACAATGGTCAAGCTCAGGTCTACGTCTTAAAAGGCCATGAAAGAGACGCGAATGTGATGTCACACGAAGCAATCGAAGCTATGGGACGGCAGGCAATAGATGACGTAGACAGCGCAGGCGCAGAGACGGGGGAAGAAAATAGACTCTCACCGTCAGCGAGTAATCAAGAACTATTGGAGTCAGCCCATTCTTTAGCCGAGTTTTTAGTCAGCGAGTATCCCCAGGTAGCTGAAGACGGCAGTCTTAATTATTATATTGCTGGCTCTTTGGGTGTTATGTTGCTATTGCAGGCGGAGAATATAGAGGTTTTAGAAGAAGGAGCACTGCCATCTATTTCCGTAAGACAAATTATTCCGGTTACTTCATCAGTAAGAAGCAGTTTAACGCAGTTTATAAGACAAATTGGCGACTTTGATTATGTACCGTTAGAACAATATCGAAAGATACCATTGAGACAGAATAACAGATTGGCTAAGGGTGGAAATGAAAGATTGCAATTTGCTAAAATGCCGGAAAAGGTAAGGAGGGCATTTAAGAAAACCGATTCTCGCAGCATGATGTCCGATCCTCTTACTACTCTGGCCTATAATCCGGTAAGGGTAATAATAAACGGAAGAGAATTTTACATTACATCTCCCCTTGTATTGGCAGGGTATAAGTTCCTCCACCTTTTAAATAATAAAGTTTTTGACAAGCCAGAAAAACTTACCTCTGATTTAAAGATTTTACTTGAGGCAGCAGGAGAGTTACATAGCAGAAAAGAAATCATTGAGTTTATCCACAATATCTTGATAAATTACAACTTACCATACCCAAATAGCGAAGTCGCCTTCTTTAACCACCTTTCCCTTAAAGGCCAGATAGAGAAACTATATAAGGAAGTTATCAATTCCGACCCAAATGCGCCATACCTTGAAAGCTTATCTTGGGTCAAAGAAAGATATTCTGGCATCTTGAAAGTATTGCAAAGGCTAAAGAATCCAGATTCCAAGGCAAAATTAGTTGCATTCTTAAATAGAAATAGAAAACATATAGATATATGGTTTGCGCCGGCAGAATCGAGAAACTTGGGATTGATAGCGGATTTAATTTTGGAAAGTGAGGACTTACGTAGGGAGATAGAAATAGGATCTCCGGGTACATTGAAAGATTTGGTTCTTAATAAAGCATCTTTGCTCGAGTTTCTTAAAAGGAATCCATGGATATGGTATAAATATTCAGATCGTCTTCCAAAAGAGTCCTTAGATTATTTGCCCGGTCGTAGCGAGCTATTAGATATTCTTATGGAAATCGAAGAAAACAATATAGATGAAGAACTATCAGTTTTAGGTAAAATCTTTCGTCCGGATAAAGTCGAGTATGAATTAAGAAACGTGTTAAAAATGAGGGATGGCGGCGATGTACGGTTGCGTAGGCAAATCGTCCATATGATGGCAGAAGGTTTGGCTAAATTAGATAGGGAAGCTTTGATTCGTTTGGCGGATGCGCTTAGTAATCAAATAGTTAGGCATTCAGACAAGGCAATAGGAGGTACTTTGGTTGCAATAAGCTTAGAAGAAAAAAAGACATACTTAGACAAAGTTCGTAAAGATTTTGGGTTAGAAGTCGCTTACACATCCGTTCCTACCGCCCAGCCCGTCGGAGCGCAGACGGATAGAGGCGCCTTTGATTTGGATAAAGAGCTAAACGGGTTAGGGCTTAATTCAGAGGTTATCTATGCCCTAAATGTGGCGCAGGAAAACGGAGGATATTTATATCATGCCGGCGTGGAGGGTATCGCAGCTAGAGGCTCAGAAACAGGCGATTTTAATCAGGGATATCCCTTAAAGCCTGAGCCGGGTAAGTTAATTAAAGCAAGATCGTTCAGCGTGGCTGTAAGCTCAGGGTATGTGGGAGACGCCTTAAACGATCCTTACAAAGCTAGTTCCTTATATTATTGGGATCGCGGTTCCAAAGAATGGGAGCAGCATCGTAACCCTGCTCTTTACCGTATCCCCATACAGGCTATAGTCAATTTATTAAAAGAATGGGCAGAAAGAATTAACGAGGTTGGAAATAGCGACTGGCGGTCCTAGGATCAGAGAAATTCGAAAAGAAATAGGACTGGGACCTGTTACTCAGAAAGGAATAATCTGGAATAAAATTTCAACTAACAGGGTCGTTTCTATCACCAAGGAAGTCAACAACATCGTCAAAGCGCTTGAGAGCGTACGAAAAGACAGGTTAACCGAAATAATAAAACCCTATATGGGGCAGGCAACTGACAGCGAGATAGGCCACGTAGCAGAAGCTTATAGCCGTTCGCTTAAAGCCGCCGAAGGTGACGTTAAGTTAAAAGCGTTGATTAGTAACTCTTTTGCTATAGCCCTTTTTATTCATTCTGGCGAACGGCGTAAGGGCGGAAATGCCCCTTCTTATATCGTGCATCCTGCTGACATGGCAAAAGATATTGCGGATAACCCTATGGGCAGCGCTAAGGATACTGTTAATGCCATATGTGAGGCCTGGTTACATGATACTATAGAAGATGCCCAGCTTGGATTCTGGGGCCAGGAGGTTCTTAGGTATAATCCCAAAGCTGATTTAGCTGCCGAGGTTCGAGCCATTATAAGGAATAAAACAAATTATCAGATATTAAAAGATCTAGATACGCTAACTAGGCGGTATACCGTAACCGAGACAGAGAAAAAATATTTTACCCGGATCAAGAATGGTTCAAAACTTGCAAAGAGGGTTAAATTTGCTGACCTTAAAAATAATTTCAGCCACTTTATGGAAGTAGAGGAGGATGAATTCCCGCAGAACTTCTTCGATAACCACACTCAGCCGTTTATTTTTGATTTTATTAAAGATGCCCCTGTAACCGATGAGGCTAAGATTGGCCTGCTCAGGATTATGCTGCCGCAATCTCTCCACCCGAAACTCAAGGTTAGTGATAGGCAGAGGAAATCGATTATTGATGCAATCGCTGCCTTGGAAAATGAGCTTCCCGCCCCTGCAGCCCAGATAACCAGGTTAAGCAAGATGCACGCCGATTCTGCAGAGATATCCAAGACCATTAATGTTCTGAAGGATAATGGGTGGCGAAGGAGTTGGCTGGTTTATCGCATTCTCGCCCAAATATACGCTGAATCAGTATTATATTATCTGTGGCATCTATTCGATAATCAAAAGGGCAATCCGGTATATGAAGTAGGTGTATGCGCAGTCATTCAAGATTATCTACGAAAAGAGTTTGGACTCATGCCGGATGATGTGGCGTTTATTAGGGAAAAATTTGTGATCCTTGGTCCGGATAATAAGAGTGGGTATATGTATGTTTGGACCGATATAACTGTCTTAGGTGTAAATATCGGTGATATGCGTATGCTCGGAACTGAGATTACAGACTGGGATACCCAGGCCAAGCACGTTATCATAAAGATGCGGATAGATAAAGATGCAATCAACAAGATATTGGATGCATTTCTTGAGCGTATAAATCAACCGAAACCGAATTTAGACCGATTCGATCAGCCACCTTCGCAGTCAGAAAAAGAGCGTTTTATTGACGATACAGAGGTGAAGTTCGGGCAAAAGCTGGGCGACTGGCGGTATGAAGGAAATGATCCGAATGCTATTATAGAAAAAGGCACAGGGCAACGTGCCTTCCGGAAGCCTGCTATACTAGGACAAAGAGTCGGGCGGTTTAAGGTTGCTAATGGTACGGTTAAATCCGCTGTCCCCGCATCCGCTCCTGCTGTCACCTCCGCCCAGCCGGCTGAAGGTAAGGCAGTGGTAGTGGCGACACAGGGGGGTCCGGATGCGCTTGCATCCGCCGCGGCATTGTCCGACAGTAGGCTTAGAGAACAAGTCGAGAGAGCGATAGGATTTGGCAGAGTTTTTGTGACGGGGATGGGGGAGATTATAGTACAGGAAGGTAAAAAATACCGTTTTATTTCTGAGATCAGCGAAACGGATCACGAAAGAACTTTAAACCAAGTGAAAGCGAGAAGGTTGCAAATTGCGGTTGCACAAAGCCGTAACGATCCGAGTGAAGGAGAAGTAGCAAAGGCTTTAAGGGAGGATAATCGTTCTGCGGTAGAGGGGTTTGGTAGTTATACGGTAGCGGATCGCGATATTCCAGGTATAGAGAAAGAGTTATTCGAAAGAATTAGTGCGGCAGTCTCACGCGGTAATCTTGACCGCTTGCTGCAAGATGGAAACAACATATTTGAGCGAAAATACAGATTTGTAGGCAAGGATGGCAGGGAACAGGCGTATACCCAGCGGATTATGGGGTCTGTTGAAGGTGGTGGTTTTAGAATATTCCACGCACCCGCGGCGCAGGTGCCAGAAATATTAGCTTACCTTAGCCGGTTATGGGGAAAGATAAACGACAAGGATGAAATGAATATCGAGCAGAAGAAAAAGGCGTTAGCCGAATATGAATGGTGGTTTTTTCAATGTAATCCATCGGGTAGAGCAGGGGCTTCTCTTGGTGACGCCATGTCCATGATCGCGCAGATTGCTTTAGGTATCGAGCTACGGAGAGAATATATTCATCAGGACCTAATCGCGTTGTCTTCAACGTTAGAGAATTATGTTGCTGGAAGAGCGAAGGAATTTCAAGTACCCGAGACCCGAGCCGCGCCCATTGATAAAACAGGCGGTATTGATGGTTCGACAGACTCACCATCAATTCCTAAGAAAAGTGAGGGGCCGGGAGGCATTGACTTCCGCGGGCTACCGATTGTGACCCAACCGATGCCGAAACCCTTAGGCGGTGATCCTTCGCTTCGCTCAGGACTCCCTTTGGTCGCAGTCCCTAATATAAAATTGGATAAAGAGTGGGGCGAGATTGAGAATATGCTTAATGGCGGGATCATCCCTTCTATCGATCGAATTAAAGACTATCTCGCTCTCTCCTGTAAATCTGAGGATTGTCAGGCCAGAATAGATAAGGCCTTAAGCTGTATTGCGGGTATCCTAAGGATTGAAGAAGAACGTTGCTCTGTAACTGACGCGGCATTAAAGCAATTATTGGTATTATTAGAATCAGATAAGTCGGCTAATGAATTACAGTTGAGCTTGGCAAAGATAGAGGTTTTAGCCAAAGAGCCGGCTTTGATAGGTCAATAAAAGGGGCGCTTACCTTCCCAAAGGTTTATCAGCCAAAAGAAGGCCCCAAAATTCGCGCCCCTTTTTATTTAATTATTCGTTGTGAAAACCGATTCTTCTTTTGGGTTTTTCGGGGATTGTCATTAGCTGGCGGATGGCTTCAAAGATATCCTCTATTGCCCCGTCGTGCTGGGTAATTCTGTTCTCCAGTTCCCTCAGTTTCTGAGCGAGTTCTTTATGGGTAGCAAGGATTTGTCTTAACTTTACAAAGGCGCGCATAATCGCGATATTTACCTGGATAGCCCGCTTACTGCGTAGAATACTAGAGAGCATAGCTACGCCTTGTTCAGTAAAAGCGTAGGGTAGATACTTAATATGTTTACCGCGTCTTGAACTGTTTAAGATCACATTTTGTGATCTTAAAGAATCTCTACTTGATATCACAAATTGTGATTTCAAGTTTTCCCGTTCTTTATTAGTTAATTGGAACATAAAATCCCCTGGGAAGCGTTCTATATTACGTTTAACCGCCTGAATTAATGTACTCGGCGTAACCCCGTAAAGTACTGCAAGATGAGGACTTAACATTACTTTTTGCCCGCGTAACATGAAAATCTTACGTTCAATAGTTTCCTCCGGAACCACGACTTTCATAGTTAGCCTCCTTCTTAAGGTCCTTTGGTATCTCAATCTGTGATACCTTGTTACCTTAATAGACGTAATACAATCCCAAATCTAACGCAAAATTAACCTTGACAAAAACACCTATCGTGGTATACTTATAAAAATCAGATAACCTTTAAGCTAAGCCCTTGAGAGGCTGGCAAGGTGGAGAAAAGAATGCAGTGTATAACAATAGGTAATCATAACCCTTGGCAAAATAGGCCAAGGGTATTTTTTTACCCGGAGTCGCGATGAAAGAGAAAGCTAAAATACTGGATAAAGAGGCAATTACTCGGGCCCTGATGCGCATTGCCCATGAGATAGTTGAAAAAAATAAGGGTACTGAGGATTTATGCCTGGTGGGGATAAGAAACCGGGGTGTCTATTTAGCCCAGCGTTTAGCTGAGTGCATCAAGAAGATTGAGGGTAAAGAGGTCATAACCGGTGCCCTGGATATCACCCTTTACCGCGATGACCTGGCTTTAGCTTCCGGTCAACCCTTGGTGCGTAAGACCGAGATTGATTTTGATATGAATAATAAAAACTTAGTTTTAGTGGATGACGTGCTCTATACCGGCAGGACAATCAGGTCGGCATTAGATGCGCTGATTGATTTTGGCCGTCCGAAATCAATCCAGCTGGCAGTCTTAGTTGACCGCGGACACCGTGAACTACCGATCCGCGCCGATTATGCCGGGAAAAATATCCCTACTTCCAAGGATGAGACAGTAGAGGTGCGCTTGCAGGAGACTGACGACATAGACGAAGTAGTTATTGTTGAGAAAGATTCAAAATGAACTGGAGCAAAAAAGATCTATTAGGGCTGGAAGAGTTGAGTAAAGAAGAGCTGGAGTTAATTTTAGCTACTGCCGAGTCATTTAAAGAAGTTTCTAGCCGCGAAATTAAAAAAGTCCCTGCCTTACGCGGTAAGACCGTGGTGAATTTATTTTATGAACCCTCTACCCGCACCCGGGTATCTTTTGAGGTGGCAGCTAAGAGGCTTTCTGCAGATGTGATTAATATTGCTACCG
>JAPLLQ010000078.1 GCA_026387485.1 Candidatus Omnitrophota bacterium
AACCAACTTGTTTCTTCTCCAATAGTAGTCAAGAATGCTCCTCTATCAAGAAAGCCCGTGGCCTTAAAAATAAACGGGTACACTATTCAGGTAGCAAGTTTTAATAATAAATCCTACGCCCTCAAGGAAGCTGAGTTCCTGAAAAAAAAAGGCTTAGTACCTTTGCTTTTTAGCAATGGCAACTATATCATCCTATGTGTGGGAAATTTCCCTAATAAAGAAACAGCGCAGCCTTTATTATCGGAATTAAATAAACGTTACCCTAACTGCTCTATAAGGAGGTTATAAAAATGTCAATTCATCCATCATTAGTAATTTCGGATAAAGACAAAAAACCCAGGTCGGTTTTAAAACGTACCGAGCGCATCAGAATGATGCATGAAAAAGGAGAGTGGAAAGAAGGGGATAAGGTTTACGGTCTGCCTAAAATAAAGACCATCAGGATTAAGATTAAGAAAGAAAAAGTAGAAAAGGTAGAAGCAGTAACCGCTGAAGGGACAGCAGTTCCTACAACCGGCGCACCAGCCAAAGAACCAACTGCTACTAAAGCAGCACCGGCAGCTAAAGCCCAAGTGAAAAAATAAGCTCATGAATTTAAAATCATCGCTTTACCTGGCATGCCTGATTCTTTTATTTTCCTTTAATCCGGCTTTAAGCAAGGATGGCCTGCCAATTGAAGCTGAAGTCAACACTGATAATATCAACCTGCGTTCAGATGCCACCGCTAACTCTCCAACCGTAAGCACACTTAAAAAAGGCGATAAACTAGAAATCACCGCTGAACTTTATGATTGGTATAAAGTCCGCCTGCCTAAAAATATCCCTCTCTATATAAAAAGAGCTCTGGCTAAATGCATAAATTATAAAACTATCCTACCGGAAGGAGTAACAGATATCAATACTCTCCCCGCGGAACAAATAAAAAAGTGCTGCCTGAGCGCTATTGTTACTAAAGATAGGGTAAATGTAAGGCTTAAACCTAACGAATTATCTCCTATAGTTGGCAACGTCAAAAAGAATGAAGTTGTAAATATTAGAGGGGGAGAGGGAGGCTGGTATAAAATTGAGCCCCTAGAGAATTGTTTTGGCTGGATACATAAAAAATTCATCAATAAAATCAATACTTTGCCAGAGCAAAAGCCAGAATCCAAGGAAGAAGAAATTACCTGGTTTGAAGGGACAATTAATCCTTATGGAGTAGTGTATAAGCGTCAAGGAACACATAAATTTATAACTATGGATAAACAAATATACCTACTAAGATGGGATTGGGCTACTTTAAACGCGCTTACTTATCAAAGAGTAAAAATCTACGGCAAGATCTTTAAGGACGCTGGAGAAGAATACCCCGTCATAGAGATAAAAACAATCGAGGTAATAAATTGAGTTTCGGCGCAACCTTGGTATCATTCGTTTTATCTTTTGGTTTACTGATTATCGCCATGAGTATTCATGAATTTGCCCACGGATGGGTAGCTTATAGATTAGGGGACACTACAGCCAAATACGCCGGGAGGCTAACCCTGAATCCCTTAGCCCATATCGACCCCTTCTGGACATTGATCCTACCGCTTTTTTTGTTTATCTCTTCAGGAGGAAAATTTGTTTTTGGAGCAGCCAAACCCGTGCCGATTAATTACTTGGCCCTGAAAAACCCCAAAAGAGATATTATCTGGATCGGCGTAAGCGGACCGGCGGCAAATTTTATCTTAGCCAGCCTTTTGGCTATCGTTATCAATACGGCACATCTACCTATTTTTTTCGCTTCTATCTTGCTGAATTTAATCGTAATAAATATTATTCTGGGGATTTTTAACCTTATTCCTATACCCCCATTAGACGGTTCACGCATCCTTATGGGCTTACTACCTGAATCATTAGCATCAGGTTATTCCTCAATCGAACCATATTCCTTCATTATTTTATTGGCCTTAATCTGGATGGGGGCATTCGACCGGATAGTCTGGCCATTAGTAGCAGTAACTTTAAAATTATTAAAGGTGTATTGATAAAATGCGCATTATAAAAGTTAACCTTAAGAAACGCTCCTATAATATAATTGTCGGGCGCGATATACTCTCTAGGTTAGGGAAGTATCTGGTTAAACTAAGAATTGGTAAAGACGCTTACATTATCACTAATTCGTTAGTCAAAAATAAATATTCAAAAGAATTAGCCGGCTCACTGACTAAGGCAGGATTTAACTTTAAGTTTAAAACTATTCCCGATACGGAAAAAAGTAAGGGCTTTGCCGTACTCTCTGCCGTAATCAAGGATTTAGCAAAATTTGATTTAAAGAAACAGACCTTTATCATTGCTTTAGGCGGCGGGGTAGTAGGGGATTTAAGCGGTTTTGTCGCTTCGGTATATAAACGCGGTATACCTTATATCCAAATACCTACTACCTTATTGGCCCAGGTTGATTCAAGTATCGGTGGGAAAACCGCGATAGACTTACAGGAAGGAAAGAATTTAATCGGTGCATTTTACCAGCCACGCTTGGTCTTTAGTGACGTAAAGCTGCTGGCTACCCTGGATAAAAAACAGTTAAGAAGTGGCTTAGCCGAAGTAATTAAGTACGGGGTAATCCGGGATAAGGGTTTATTTCAATACTTAGAGGCACAATCTAAAAATATTCTAAAATCTAAACTAAACGCTTTAGAACATATAGTCAACTCTTCCGCTAAAATCAAGGCGGGGATTGTTCAGGCGGATGAAAAAGAAGAAAAGGGGCTGCGTACTATCCTTAATTTTGGCCATACCTTAGGCCATGCTATTGAAGCTGCTGCGGATTTTAAAAAATATAATCATGGTGAAGCAGTGGCATTAGGCATGCTTATCGCCTCAAGTATAGGTGAAAAACTAGGGCTTATCGATAAAAATTCGGTTAGAAGAATCGAGCAGTTAATAAAAGGCGCCGGGCTTCCTACTT
>JAPLLQ010000140.1:0-336 GCA_026387485.1 Candidatus Omnitrophota bacterium
ATCGTTCCTAAACCATCCGGAGAATAATTTATTACCGGGATTATGAGGTAAGTTTGAATAATATTCCCGAGATATCATTATCTTTTTAATAACCACGGGCAAGGGGTCATTTCTGGAGCGGAATAACCTGTTTCCCCGTATACAATGTTGGCATGGCCAACGGCAGCCGCGGCCAAAAGCCATCTCCTCCTGGTTATTTACATCAAAGCTTAAATTACTTAAATCAAACCAGTTAAACCAATTTTTCTCGGCATATTTTTTAATCTCGATATGTTGCGGGTCAGGCATAAGCAAAATTAGTTCCTGCGCCCTGACAATAGCAAGGCTGTCTTTGGG
>JAPLLQ010000140.1:408-2440 GCA_026387485.1 Candidatus Omnitrophota bacterium
AACCTGCTGGCGGGTATCTTTACCATAATCACTTAATATCTGCTGATAGGCGCTAAACATCCGCTGCATCTTTATGAGTTTTTGCGGGATAGAACTAGAATTTTCAGGGAATTTAAAAGTTGAGCCTACGATAAACGCTGCGGAAGAAAGATAAGCAATTTCCAGCCCGGGCGCATGATGTATTAGAACTCCAGCGAGCGCGAGTTTCAGGCTGGCGAAATAAGGATAAACCCAAGGCATAGCTAAAGCTACTCCGATAAAGACAGGTGCTAAGATAAGCGACCATTGGATTAAGGATAAACCGCTACTAGTAGAACTTTTCTTAATTATCCGGAGCGGGCGCGGGGATGCTGATTTACTGATAGGAGGAATATTAGTTTCTTTAGCCGGATGTTCAACAGGCTGCGCTGTTAAAATTTGAGCAGGAAACACGATAAAATTACTTGAGAAATTCTCTATCAAAATCTGGGCGGCGTTATCCTTTTTAACTATTAATATTGAACAATGCCTACGGGAAATAAAGCTGTTATCCACATTTTTCCAATAAGGATCATTTGAATTTATCTCTCCCGTAATCCCCCGGCCAATTAGATAAGGCAGCGCATCTTTATCTGCATAATTTAGATTATATGAATTTATAAGTTCTCCCTTATCTCCTTTCCGCTCATACACTGCCAATTCCGCAACATTACTTTTAAATGTAGAAACCTTAAATATAATAGGGCTTCTTTCATAATCGTTGCCAATGCCAAAATAAAGCTTTTCGGAGAATTCTATTGCTAGGCTTGAATCTTCTTTTAAAATTATAAGCTCTTTTATATTTGTAACTATGGCCTGACCCTTGGATTCTATCAAGGTTAGCTCCCTAGGTTGTATTTTTGTAGATTCCTCTTTCGGCTTAGTAGTGACAAGCACTGGCATTACAGCCAATACCAATCCTGCGCCGGTTGCAATATGGCTTGAAAGCGTTACGACGGATAATAAAATTACCACAAGTATCACCAATTTTAATATCGGCATTGCCGCCAAAACCAATAACCCGCTTTTTATCTCTGTTTCAATACAAGCCTTACCTTTCTTTAAGAGTTCTGCGAAACATGGCGCGCGAGGGCTTATTCCCAAGGTTTCAACGATATATACATCTGTATAATCATCTTTAGGCATTGCTGCTGCTTTACCTAGAAATCCCTGTTTCGCTATTTTTCTAAGTTTCTTAAGAGCCCTTGCCTCAAGCTGCTGAATTCTTTGATGGGAGCGGCCGAACATTATACCTATCTCTCTCAGCATATAGCTACCTTTTTCTGTCCCAAAGCCACGGCGTAACTTAAGCACAAGCCCCTTAATCGGACTAGCATGTGAAAGCAATACTAAACAATCCCAATAATAAAAATGGACAGGCTCATCTTTTACGGGTATTAACTCCATTAATTCAGCTTCCTCATTTTCACCGAGTTTTTTATGTAGAGAAACTGTCCCTGAGTGAGATGCGGCAATAAGGAGTTTGACTTCATTTTCGGGAATTTTCATCTCTTCGGCAATCTCTTTTACTGTAGGTTCCCTTCTCCAAAGATCAAAAAAAACTTCTCTTGTATGATAAAATTTTGGCAATCTCGTCGCAATATTGACTGGAATATATATTTGATTAACTGCCTCACGCTGAGCTTGGCATATATCACTTCTTAAGAAATACATTGCAGGAGTAGAAAATCTTTTCCCTATGAACTTAAATTTTCCCATTGTTTTTATGATTGCGCCTTTTGCAGCTAGCTGCATTTTTTTAGCCCATTTACCTATCGCAAAATTTATCAATCCTTTCTGTTTGGCAAGGAAAAATTCCTTGATTTCTTCCTTGAGTTCACCGCTAGTCCTCTGAAAAGCCCTAAGAAGAATAATCTCCTCTTCTCTAGTGAGCCTCGGCCCTGCTGTAAGCATAATGTGCCGCACCTGTCCTAGGTCAATATCATTTCCCGTGCCTTGGCTGGATTCTTTTTTTAGAAACCCGCCTTCATTTGAAATATTTTTTATATCATCA
>JAPLLQ010000140.1:2446-7457 GCA_026387485.1 Candidatus Omnitrophota bacterium
GTTTTGAGGCAGCGCTAATTTATCATCAAATTTGATATTAAAGAAGTTGATAAATTTTGCGACTTCTTTGATGGCAGTTGGTTTCTTCCTTAAGAATAAGAAGCTAGTATTTAGTGAACAGAATTCACTTAAGAAGTCTTCAATGGAACCCCGGGGCACCAGTTGCCGGCGATATTCCTGCTCTTCATCAGCATAAAAGAACCAATACCAGATTTGGGCAGCTATATTGACATAAAGATGCCTTCTTCCTCTTGATTTATCAGCAAGACTTTCATCGCGGTTATAAATAATTTTCCCGCCTTCGCCTCTTTCTATATGAGCACACTCGTGTAATTGCATGCTGGCAAAAACCGACCTACTAAGCTTCAACTTATGGCTAGAAGCAATATCTAAAACAAACTCCCCATCTTCGTTTAAACTTACGCCGTATTCAACATCATGTGCAACAAGATAACTAGTTTTTTCCATACATCTTTGAGAAATCATCAAATTGACCACCCTGTTTATTACTGATTCATTACATATTATCTGCGTTGTTCTCATTTTCCTAAGGATAGGCTGCGGAACGCTCCCGCTCTCTATCAACCCGCCCTCTGAGCCGGGGCCGGAATTATTATTTTTTTCTTTTTCTATAAGGGTTACAAAATACTTTATTTTCTCTATAAGGCGCGTGTACCATTTTCTATCCATACCAACCACAAGAATATCATAATTATCCACTATTTTTTTGACCCTCTCCAGCTTAAAGTTTATTATACCTTCAAGAGATTTATGCTCCGAAGAATCTTTCTTGTTCTCCTCTTTCCCGGAAATAAAAATCTCCTCTTGGAGTTCTCCCTTAAGAAGGGATTCTACTGATACAAATTTGATATTTCCTTCCTTATCTACAATCCTTATCTGGCCTAATTTTTGCACATCCTTCGTAAAACTAGAAAGGGTAATTACAGTATTTACCCCTAAATCTATACGTCTTCTTTGCCGGGCGTCATCGCTGTCTTCTTTTGTAACAATGCCGCCGCTTGCTTCAGGTATAAACGGTGAGACTGAACTTTTGGATTCAGAAAAGACTAAATTAAATATTTCGGGCAAGGGACGGGTAGCTTTATTCATTTTCCGGGAAAGCTCATCAAAAATTTTCACTAATTCCTCGTGCTTGGCTTCTTTGAGAATGATATTCTCCATATCGCAGAGAATATCATTCTCAATTAATCTCTTACCGAGGCTATTCATTTCTTTTTCTGCCTCTATAATATTTATTGCATTTTTAACACATTGTTCCCTTGTGTCTTTACTTTCATTCTCGGGCGTATTCATTAACAACCATATACTCTTCATAAGCTTAAGAAAACGCAAGCCTTTCCTGCTTTTATCCCTGAAGTCGCGCTCCATACTACTAAGGGCTTCCACTCCTCCTTCTAATTCTTCAGGAATAGCTCCAACGAGATAAATATTGTGATGCTTGTCTTCATAGAATACAAACCTTATATCTTCATCCTCAACGATAAATTCAAATAAGTCTAAGAGTTTAGGATGGAATCTATACCATTTTACCCATTCATCTTTTATATTGGTTTTGTTTTTGTCTGCAATGGCCTCCAGTATCCTTTCAAATTCCCTTGCCGCCTTTACTCTCTCACCTAAACTGCCTGTTTCTTCCTTCATAGCAATATCTAATAATGACCTAAATACAACTAATCCTCCGGCCATTTCGGAAAAAATCCATCTATCTGTCCATTGGTCATCGCCTAACATAGCGCGTAGGAATAAATGTTCGCTTTTCCCTAAAAGCATAATAATACGCAACCGGCCCTTAGCCTTATACTCTCTCATAATATCTATTGCCTCTAAACCAGATTCGTCTGCAAGCTTACCGATATAATCGCCTATAAACACCGCAATTTTATAGCCATTCTTTACCAACCACTCAAGAGAAGCTTTTAATCTGTCCAAATTACCATGGACTTCGCTTACTACAGCCTCTTTCTCCATATTTTCATTTCTAATCCGTTCAAGCCTGCCACCGTAAAGTTTCCGTAAATCCCTGAAGCGCGTAAGATCATACTTGGTTGAACGCACGTCTATTTTGATGAAATTTAGGTACGGCCGGATAAAATAATCTTCGCGAGGGCAAGCAAGCCCGAGAGCCTTTCTGCCCTCTTTTACAATCCCCCTTATCCGCTGGCGCCGCATTTGCAAATCCTTCTCTTCATCCGCTGAGAAAGAACCTGCGCCATTATCAGCTATAATTAAAATAAATAATTTTTTATGAGATAATTCAATTTTATCTCTTAGCAATTTTATGTTTCCCGCTTGAGCCGGCATATAAGAAACCTTTACCACAAGGATATCTTCTGGCCGGCCGGGGCATTCTATCAATTCCGCACCCTCATTCCTATTATCCGAATTAGAAAGCCATTGACGCCATAGAGTATGTGCCTGACTGATAATTTTATCTATATCTGCATCGTCCAAATGCTTCCATGCCTCAAAATCTAGGTCTTTATGCCCCGAAGGGTTGACTTTTGATTTTAAAAGATGGGTAGATATAATAATCTTGGATAAAAGCGGAATAAGCAGATTATAGACGACAAGTATAGCCAAAAAGATTATATCGGTAATGGGGAAAAACCAGCCCGCGCTTAATAATAACCCTAAGCTAATAACCGCTGCCGGAAGACAAAAGGTTAAGGGAATATTTACAAATTCTGTCCTAACCCTTAAGAAACCTTTTAAAAACCAATTTCCATGCAGCCATTCATGTAAATAAATAAACCTCTGAATGGATTGGGGGACATACCTCAAGGCTTCTTTATTGGCAAAAAGGGCGTTTTTTATCTCTCTTATTTCTCCACTCCTAATTTTCTCATCTATCACATAAGAAAAATAAGATATCTTTCCCTTGGCATCATAAACAAAATCATCTATATCATGTATATTTGTGGCTGAATTAAAACGCCAATATAATCCGTAATTTTTCCCCCCAAGCCCAAATAGCAGGGCCTTTTTAATATAATACCTTGTTAAAATCGGAAGTATTGTCGCGTATAAAAGATAAATTACGCCAAGTATAAACATAAAGGGGCTCTTGGATATAAGGAAGATTATAATAAATAGGGGCACAGCTAAAATACCAACCAAAGAAGCTGTTTCTATTGTACGCTGATCTATAGCACTGCCTTTTAGTTTATCCGGTTTAACGCTCTCTATTGGCTTTTGGGTTAAATCCGTCAGCGTAGTAGTGGCAAATGTTACTTTCTTAGCGATTGAACGTATTGAACGTAAATTCTCCAGCGCTGTATCCCTANNTTCTGCGTATTTCCTAATCCCTGAATCAACATCATAGTATCCTTGATTATCTTAAATACTTCTATAAAATCCTGCCCCTTAAGAAAGAACCAATCGAATATCTCGCTTAACTTATGGCTAATAATAACCTTGACACCATTAGTAAATAGGCACCTCTTAATCATGGCCCTGATTTCATCTATATCCTTAGAAACTACGTTAAAATCTTCCCCGGCTAATTTATATAATATAGAGCGTAAATTTTCTAAATTTGCTTTTATTGAATCTATCTCCGACAAGCGTAACTGAACAAGAGGCAAAACTGCCTCTAAGCATTCTCTGGCCGGGCCAAATTCCTTTAAATTAATCAGCTCTTCTGCAGTTTGCAGATTTCTTGAAATTTCTTTCTTGCTTTCTAATTGCGCGCCCTTTAATGAACTCCTGAGGGTTTCCAGATATTGGGTAATGTTTACAAAATCTGATGTTTTACAAATCATATTTACAGAATCTTCAAAATTCCGCATAAATAAATACTCTCTGGATAAAGAAGCAAGTGTTTTATCCAAAATCCTCTGCCAGCGGTAAAGGGTGCGTGTTTTAGCCTGATGCCTGAATAAAATAGTAATCTTACCGCTATTCTCTACCTTTATTTTCTGTTGCTGCCTTTCCTGCTGTAGGCGCTCCTTTAAAATATCCTCCCGTAGTTCAGCAATTTTCCTTGAAAGCCAAATTAGCATTAAACGTCCAGCTGGCTCATTATGAGAGCTGATAAGTTGGTTAAGCTTGCTAGCCTCGGGTATATTAATAGAACTAAGGCTTCTCTGAATCCCGCTGACTCTCCTGCCTACTTCTTCACCGCTAAGCCGGCTGCGCATAATCCTGATTACCTTATGATGTATATCTCTAATTTTATTATAAAGCTCTTTTAGCTTCGCTTCAGGCAACGCAATCCCCAGCGCACACAAAACCAGGGACGGCTCTTGAGCCAATCTAAAAGTGTCCCCTAAGAGAAACGCGCCTATGGAGAACGCCGCAATTATAAGTAAGCTAGAGAGCACTGTATGATCCCAGATATGTTTAGTAAGCCACTCCTGAATAGGTATCATTTTATAACTATAAACACCATTTCTATCTTTGGCTACTGGGCTCCTCATATTAAAACAAGGTTTTTGAAATACGTCATCAAAAGAACGGGGCTTTTTCTGTGCTAAAGGAGGCTGGCTTTTTGCTACAGGCGCTGGTTGCTTTTCTCTGCTGGGCTCATGTACAGTCTTTGGCTTCCCTTGCATCTTCTCCCTTTTTTGACGAAAACGTTCATAAATTTCACCAATCACAAAAATGAGCGAAATAACTACTGCAATAGCCAAAATAAATTTCCACTGCCCCTGATCACTTGAGATTCTGTCGGAAAATAACGTACCCGGAGTAAGAATAGAATAATTAAGATTAAATCTTCGAGTTAAATCATAGCTTTTTTCAAGAGGTATACTGAACTGGGCAATGGCGCCTGATAGCTCAGTTTTCTGGGATTCATGCAGGTTGAGGACCTTTAAGGTATGGATTAAATTGTAGCGATTGATTCTGATTCTTTTACCAAACTCTAGAAATCTATCTTCGGATAGATCGCCGCGGATAATCTGGCTATCCTTTCTTTGCCAAGGGAAGGAGATTAATGCCTTGATATATGCCGGTGGGCCCCTTATGCCGTGGGCATCTAAACATTCAA
>JAPLLQ010000140.1:7485-10185 GCA_026387485.1 Candidatus Omnitrophota bacterium
ACATTCAAGATACACTCTATAAGAGATGATTGCCGGCTTAAAGAAATTCTGATAGGCAACATTAGGACTCCTTAAGCTAACTAATAATCCCCAAAGTAACTGTAAAACAGGAGACCAAGGGTGGTTTTTACCACGTACCGGCAGCGAGATATCCCAGATAATCTCGGTATCCACTGGAGCTGAAGCAGAAATTAAACCCCTGTTTACATCTTTAGCTACTGGCCCACACATATTAAAAAGAGGTTTTTTAAATATGTCCTCAAAAGAACGAGGCTTTTTCCGTACTAAAGGAGGTTGGCTTTCTGCTATAGGCGCTGGTTGCTCTTTTTTGCTGGGTTTATTCGCAGCCTTTGGTTTTCCTTGCATCTCCTCCCTTTTTTGACGAGAATCTTCACGTAAATTAGCGATTGTAATACTAACTAAAATAACTAATGCAATAACCCAAACAATTTCCGCATTGTTTAGGGCTCTGTCAAAAAATAACACACTAGGAGCAATAACCGAGTAATTTAGATTAAATCTTCGAGTAATGTTACCCCACCAGTCACGCCCCGTTGCAAAATGGAATAATTTTACTACTGCCTCGCCGAACATAACTGGTAACGGCGAAGATCCCTCTTCTGAACCAAGGGGCTTTGGCTCCTGCAGGCTCAAACCACCTTTAGTATTTTTGCCAACTACTTTTTTCTTGGCACTTTCCATAGCCTCAATCAAGGCATTAAGATTAGACTTCTCCACCTTAGATCTTTTAAGCCCTTCTACACCGTCTTTAGCCTCTAAGACCTTAAAGCCCATACCCCGCAGATTTTCACCTATGGCTATTCTGAACGCTTCGGAGTCATCTACTAATAAAACATTAACAGCCGCATCGCTTGTGGCCATGGCGTAAATGCCTTGTTTAAGTTTAAATTCGCTTAGATTAAATCTCGCATGGCACACCCCAGCCCATAAAATACCATCTTCAATTTTCCCAAGGCTGTATCCAATTCGATAGTATTCCTCGCACCTTTCCCAGACAAGACGCAAATATTCCTTATCTTCTTCTGTCATTGTCCTTAATAGTCCTGTGGAGACATCAATAACTCCTTCTTTATGCCAACTTAACCATTCTGTAAAAGTGACGCGCATTCCAGAGGCTTTGGTTTTATCTCTTTCCTCTTCCCTTGATTTCTGGTCAATAAATTCTAACAGCTTTTCTCTTCTCAATTCGCGCTCATAATCCGCAAGGCCTTCTTCACGATACGCCTCCCAGAGCCGGCGGAATTCTGGATACACCGACGAGCGCAGGGCAAGAGGCTTTGAATCAAGGGGCGATTGTTTACCGGCTGCCGTAGAATTACTTAATTCTAAATGGTCAATTACACCGACAAGACGTAGTTTCTTTTGGAAATACCCTACTTCTACACCAATCGCGCTGCAGGTCTCTTTTCCTAAAGATAACCTACCCTGACCGTCCAATGTTGAATGACAAGAACAAGCTGCAAGTCTTAACCTCTTTTCTTCAACTAAACCATTGAGCATCTTAATATAATTAATAGTAGGATAAATATGTAAAGCTCCGTTAGATATAAATACATGATAACTATCCCCAAAATCCTCTCTTACAACTACTGGCAGAGTAAACCTATTTTTGGGATCCTTTCTTACATAATAGGTCCCCGTGACCGGTAATTGCGTAAATTTAGGGAGAGCTTCATTTATGACCTGATCTATAGCAGCGATATCTTCTGGCTGGGCTTTACCGGAGACTAATTTTGCTAACTTATTATTGATTGAATGGGAGAGTTGGAATATGGCTCCTGCTTCATGGGCGATAACCTGATCTATCTTGTTAGTCATAAGCTTAAAATTTAAAGCGATGATACCTTGATTATATACAGCTAAAAGTTTCTTATTGGTTAACTTTTTAAAATCTTTAAATAAACCCGGAGGCCCGCGGACAACAATAGTATTTTCTAAAACCCTGGCTATCTGCGGATAACCCTTATCCCTTAAGATACCGCTTACTCTTCTGACTATACCCTTTCCTAATCTTTGACCGGTTAACAAATTATACTTGGCAATTAATTCCTGAAGGATTACTTTTTCTTCCTCTGTCAATTCTCTTTCATCCAACTCCTGGCCATCGTGAGCCAAAATACAGGTAGGATCATTAAATTTGGGTTCCTTAACCAACATCATCTTGATGGCATGGTATGGACAATTAACCATACACGCTCCGCATCCTGAGCATTTCGTTGAGTTTATACTTATAGCGTTCTTCTCTTTGGAATATTCAAAGTAATCGCAACTGGCCTGGCCTAAACATTTTCCACATCTCCTGCACAACTCTTGATTAATTATTGCGACCTGCACCGGCCCCTGCAACGTCCCAACTTCTTCTCTGCTTACTAAATCACTTACAGATGCTGCCTTTTTCAATTTGAAGATATCCCTTCCTGTCCTTAAATATATATATTTTATTACATTTGCCATATAATCCCTAAAATACGGGTCTTTTAACTTATCTAAAATATTTATCTTTGCCCTTCTTAATCTTTTATCTTCGCTGCCAAATTCTAAAAATGCGCAGTATAACTGGCCGTTAATCTTAGCAAAAAGTAACTCTCTGAGTATTTCTCTATGAATAAGCGAGAACTTAAAGCTCCCCGGAGCAGGCATCATGGCTGTACCAAGTTGTAGCCCGGTACTACCGTCATT